>JBLIEH010000126.1:0-6291 GCA_047632875.1 Psychromonas sp.
CCCAACAGGCTTGAAACTATAATTGTAATCCCCATAATAGAGTATATAAAAATTTAAATCTTTAATTGATTAGGATAGAGACATGACGGTAGAAAAAAATAGCACTCCGGAAGAACAAATTGAAACAGAACAAGTTGAAGCAGAGCTAGTTGAAAATGATGAATCTGGACAGGCTGAAGCCGCTAACGAAGAGTTAAGCATGATTGAAACGCTGAATAAAAAATTAGCGCTTGCGGAGCAACAGATTGTTGATCAGCAAGATGCTGTTACTCGTTCTCAGGCTGAGGTGGTCAATGCACGTCGTATCGCCGCTCAAGATGTGCAAAAAGCGCATAAATTTGCACTGGTTAAATTTGCAGACGGTTTATTGCCTGTCATTGACAGTCTGGAAATGGCGATCAGCCACGCTGATAAAGAAGATGACACACTAAAACCTATGATCGAGGGCGTTGAATTAACACTGAAGTCTATGCTTGATACGGTCGAAAAATTTGGCTTAAAAGTGATTGATCCAAAAGATGAAGCTTTTGACCCTGAAAAACATCAAGCGATGAGCATGCAGTCAGTCCCTGGTATCGCTGCTAATCAAGTTATCGCAGTGATGCAAAAAGGGTACGAACTCAATGGCCGTATTATTCGCCCGGCAATGGTGATGGTTTCTAAGGCTGAGGAATAATTATCCTTCGTCGTCAGTTAATTAAAGGTGCTGCAGACCCCTTTTCAAAGGCAATAACAAAATAAGAAAAATACATTTTTTTTGATATTAGCCCTTGAAAGTGAAAAATAGCGCCTCATATATAAGACAATTAAAGCGGCACAGTATTTTACAATGAAATGACACTGGGCTGCTTATTAAACAACACAAAACATAAATAAGTTTGGAGAAGAGTAAAATGGGTAAAATAATCGGTATTGATTTAGGTACAACAAATTCATGTGTATCTGTACTTGTTGGTGGCGTAGCTAAAATCATCGAAAACGCAGAAGGTGAGCGCACAACGCCTTCAATCATCGCTTACACTGATGGTGAAACCTTAGTTGGACAACCTGCAAAACGTCAGTCGGTCACTAACCCTCAAAATACTCTTTTTGCGATTAAACGTTTAATCGGTCGTCGTTATGAAGATGAAGAAGTACAACGTGATATCAAAATCATGCCATACAAAATTGTTAAAGCTGACAATGGTGATGCATGGGTAGAAGCGAACGGCAACAAAATGGCACCGCCACAAATTTCTGCTGAAGTTTTGAAAAAAATGAAAAAAACCGCAGAAGATTATTTGGGCGAGAAAGTGACTGGCGCGGTAATCACTGTACCGGCGTATTTCAACGATGCGCAACGTCAAGCAACTAAAGATGCTGGCCGAATTGCAGGTCTTGAAGTTAAACGTATTATCAATGAGCCAACGGCTGCTGCATTTGCATACGGTGTAGACAGTTCTAAAGGCGACAGTGTCATTGCTGTATACGACTTGGGTGGTGGTACTTTTGATATCTCAATCATTGAAATCGATGAAGTAGATGGCGAAAAAACCTTCGAAGTATTATCAACCAATGGTGATACGCATTTAGGTGGCGAAGATTTTGATAACCGTTTAATCAACTTTTTAGTGGCTGAATTCAAAACTCAGCAAGGTTTTGATCTAACCAATGATCCGCTTGCAATGCAGCGTGTTAAAGAAGCAGCTGAAAAAGCAAAAATTGAACTGTCAAGTGCACAACAAACAGATATCAACCTGCCTTATATCACTGCCGATCAATCAGGTCCTAAACATTTAAACATCAAGATCACTCGTGCTAAATTAGAGTCTCTTGTTGAAGACATGGTTAAAGCCACGCTTGAACCTTTACGTATCGCTTTGAAAGATGCGGATCTCTCTGTTGCTGACATTGATGATGTTATCTTGGTTGGTGGTCAAACACGTATGCCGCTTGTACAAAAACTGGTTACGGAATTCTTTGGTAAAGAAGCGCGTAAAGACGTTAACCCTGATGAAGCAGTAGCCATGGGCGCAGCGATTCAAGGTGCGGTACTTTCTGGTGAGAAAACTGACGTATTATTATTAGATGTTACGCCTTTATCATTAGGTATCGAAACAATGGGCGGGGTGTTAACGAAAGTTATTGATAAAAACACAACTATCCCAACTAAACAATCGCAAACATTCTCAACAGCTGAAGATAACCAAAGTGCGGTAACGATTCATATTCTACAAGGTGAGCGTAAACGTGCTACGGATAATAAATCTCTAGGTCAATTTAACCTTGAAGGTATCCGCAAAGCAAGTCGTGGTTCACCTCAAATTGAAGTGACATTTGATATGGATGCCGATGGTATTTTACACGTATCGGCTCAAGATAAAGATACTAAGCAAGAGCAAAAAATAACCATTAAATCCAGTTCAGGTCTTTCTGAAGAAGAAGTTGAAAAGATGGTTAATGATGCGGAAGCAAATGCCGAGGCAGATAAGAAATTTGAAGAAGTAGTGAAAGCACGTAACGAAGCTGACGCAATAGTGCATACAACACGTAAGCAAATTGAAGAAGCGGGTGATGCGCTGCCTGCTGATGAAAAAGAAAAAATCGAAGCTGCAATTAAAGAGCTTGAAGAAGCAACTAAAGGTGAAGATAAAGATATTATCGAAGCTAAAACGACAGCGCTTGCTGAAGCTTCGGCAAAATTAATGGAAATTGTACAACAAAAAGCACAAGCAGCAGAAGCTGGGGGCGAAGAACAGTCTAAAGAAGATGCCAAGGAAGAAGATGACATTGTTGATGCTGAGTTTGAAGAAGTAAAAAAAGACGATAAAAAATAATTAGGAAAAATAATTAAGTTATAATCGTTTTTAATGCCACGCGGGTTATAGATTTTTCTATAATCCGCGTGTTTGTTATATACATATAGCCAAGTAGTTTGGCTGTAAATTGCAATTTTGAGAAAAAATATGGCAAAACGTGATTGTTATGAAGTACTTGGCATAAGCCGTGATGCGACAGAAAAAGAAGTCAAAAAAGCGTATAAACGTTTGGCAATGAAATACCACCCAGATAGAACCAGTGGTAATGATGAACTTGAAGTAAAATTCAAAGAAGTTAAAGAAGCTTACGAAATTCTTAATGATACACAAAAAAAAGCAGCCTATGATCAATACGGACATGATGGTGTAAACCAGCAGGGACGTGGTGGATTTGAAAATTCTGATTTTGGTGATCAGTTTGGTGACATTTTTGGTGATATTTTTGGTGGCGGTCGTCGCGGTGGCGCACAGCGTCCACAGCAGGGGTCTGATCTTCGCTACAACATGGAATTAACGCTTGAAGAAGCAGTTAAAGGTATTACCAAAGAGATTCACATTCCTACCCAAGTTCACTGTGAACAGTGTAATGGCAGCGGTGCTAAAAAAGGCACCGACGTAAAAACCTGTGGTACTTGTTATGGGCAAGGGCAAGTGCAAATGCGTCAGGGATTTTTTGCTGTCAATCAAACCTGTCCGACATGTCGTGGCCAGGGCAAAATTGTCACTGATCCCTGTCATAAATGCCACGGTCAGGGCCGTTACGAGCGCAGTAAAAGCATTTCCGTTAAAATTCCGGCTGGTGTTGATACCGGTGATCGCATTCGCTTAAGTGGTGAAGGTGAAGCGGGTGAACACGGCGCACCTGCGGGTGATTTATACGTGCAAATGAATGTTCTTCCGCACCATGTGTTTGAACGTGATGGCAACAATCTCCACTGCGAAGTGCCTATTAGTTTTACCGAGGCTGCATTAGGAAGCGAAATTGAAGTGCCGACGCTTGATGGCCGTGTAAAACTTAAGATTCCTGCTGAAACGCAAACTGGCCGTATTTTCCGGATGCGTAACAAAGGTGTTAAATCGGTGCGCAGTCATGCGACGGGTGATTTAATGTGCAAAGTCATGGTTGAAACACCGGTTAAATTGTCCAGTAAACAGCGCGAATTATTAAAAGAATTTGAAACTTTATGTGAATCAAGTTCGAGCAAACATAAGCCGAAATCAGAAGGTTTTTTAGCCGGTATAAAAACCTTTTTTGATGATTTAAGCAGTTAATATGTGCCAATGTTCATTATAATTATCAATGCCTCCTAACTGGAGGCATTTTTTTTGCCTTGCAATTAAGACTAGCTTTTTACTTTAGCTATGCTGGCTGTAACAGTTGCCAGTCAGAAATAAAAATAGGTTTTAGCCTTTGTTATATTGATTTTGTTTCATCATGTCCTGTTATTCACTGACCTCTTAGCCGGCTTAAGTTGTTTACAGTTTTTTACTTTATTTTTAATTAAAACAATTAGTTACAATGCGTCCCTCCCTGTTTTTAAGCATTTTCCAGGCCCAAAGAGATCCCCTAATGATGGGATAGGTATATTAAATTTAAAAAAATCAATTTTTCCCTTTAAAACTAAATTATGCCCCCCATATCTTTATTAGGATTTGCTCCATTTGATTATTAGTGGTTTTATTTTATTCGCCTGACAACTTATATTTAAATACTGAGTTGGTAAAAAATTGCATTATTGGTAACTGATTGTAATTTAAAAGAGTATAAGGAAAGCTGCTGGTAAATGGAAAAGAGCCATTTATTACGTCATCATATATGATAGAATTAGGTAAATACATTCAATAAATTAAGAGAATAAATATGTCTGAATTACAGCTAAACACTCAAGAAAAACAAGCAAGTTACGGTATCGGTCTACAAATGGGAGAGCAACTTGCTGCTAATCCTTTTGATGGTTTAGAAATCTCTGCTATTTCTGCTGGAATCAGTGATGCATTTGCTGGCGCAGAAAGCCAAGTATCTCGCGAAGATTTACAAACTGCTTTCGAAGTTATCTCTGGACGTATGCAAGCCGCTGCTGCTGAACAAGCAGAAGTATTAGGTGCAGCTGGTGCAGCTTACCTTGCTGAAAATGCAACTAAAGAAGGTGTGACGGTTACAGAATCCGGACTTCATTATGAAGTGATCACCCAAGGTGAAGGTGAAACTCCTACTGCAGAAGCGACTGTTAGTGTTCATTACCACGGTACGTTGACTGACGGTACTGTATTTGACAGTTCTGTTGAACGTGGCGAACCTGCTGAATTCCCAATTGGTGGTGTTATCGCTGGTTGGACTGAAGCATTACAACTTATGCCCGTTGGTTCAAAATACAAATTAACTGTTCCTGCAGATCTTGCTTACGGCGAACGTGGCGCTGGCGCTGCAATCGGACCTCACGCAACATTAGTATTTGAAGTTGAATTATTAGCAATTAAATAATTTACTTGCTCACTGTATAAGTGGGACATGAAAATATTAAGGCCCTTCTCTGGTAACAGATTAGGGCCTTTTTTATATGTATCAGAAAGTGAGTAAAAAAAGTAAAAGCTAGTGCCTTTGGACTTAAATAAGCCTTTTCATTTTTATGATGAAGTGTGCGTGGTGATTTTTTGTAACAAACCTAAAGGTATTACCACAGAGGCCACAGAGGCGCTACGCGCTACACGGAGTAATGACTAAAACATAAGTTAACATAGGTTACTAAGCTAATTATTGTTGGTTTCGTATTTTCCTCCTTTAATTCTGTGTCCTCTGTGGTGCATTTTTTGTGAAAATCTGAAAGGAACTACTACCGAGGGCAGCGCTACACAGAGTAAAGACGCCTATATAATTCCGTGTACACAATATAATTATCCATCCCTTTCTATTGAAGGGGATGATGAAATTAGGTCATGAACATATAATACAAACTTAAGTCCGAAGACACTAGTTTAAGTTATTGATAATTTCTTCAACAAGTATTGATGCGTTTATAGCCGCAATCGGCAGGTACTGCTCAAAGGATAATTCTGATTTTTTACCGGCGATATCCGAGAGTGAACGGATAATCACAAAAGGCACGTTAAACTGGTAACAAACCTGTGCAATGGCGGCAGCTTCCATTTCACATGCGGCCATGGTTGGGAAGTTTAAACGCGCTATTTCAGCTTTGCTTGGATCTGCCATAAAAATATCACCAGTGCAGATTAACCCTTGAATAGTTTTTAAATGAGCAATAGTGTCTGCTGCCTTTTGTGCAACGACAATCAGATTCTTATCGGCGGGGAAAGCGGCAGGCAATTGCGCCATTTGCCCAATTTCATAACCAAATGCGGTTAAATCAACATCATGAAAACGTACTTCTGTTGATATCACTATGTCACCGACATCAAGCGTTGTATCGTAACCACCTGCCGAGCCGGTATTGATTATTCTGTCAGGATTAAACCTTTCCAGTAACAGTGTTGTAGC
>JBLIEH010000127.1:0-6281 GCA_047632875.1 Psychromonas sp.
CAATTGGTAAAAGGTTATTTTTCTTTGTTGAAAATAAAAATAGAAAATAACAACAAAAAAGCGGTTATGACGGGCAATAACGGTGCTCGAAAACCGTTCCCAAAGTGGCATGTTAGTATCAAAATAGTCCATTATTACGATTCCAAGAAGTAATACCCCCTTAGTGACGTCCCCGCCCCGATCATTTTTCACTACAGCTTACCACTATCCTATTGAGTCTTTCCCTATTACCCGAATTCAACCTAAGCAATTCACAATAAAGATCCAATTTTCGACAAAATAAGGTATTATCTTAACTCTTATTTTGCATCTATCCTAAGCCCGTTAGGCATAGAGTCTGTCACACCATAAAGGGAAAAGTATGAGTAACCAATCAGAAAACACCACCCATTTTGGCTTTAAAACCGTACAAGAAGATAAAAAAGCAGACTTAGTTGCTGACGTTTTTCATTCGGTAGCCGCTAAATACGATGTTATGAATGATGTTTTATCAATGGGGGTTCATCGCGTTTGGAAACGTTTTACGATTGATTGTTCAGGCATACGCAAAGGTCAAAAAGTATTGGATCTGGCCGGTGGAACAGGTGATTTAACGGCCAAATTCTCGCGCATAGTGGGTCAAACGGGACAAGTCACTCTCGCTGACATTAACGACTCTATGCTCAAAGTGGGTCGCAGCAAACTTCGCGATTTGGGAATTGTCGGCAATGTCAGTTATGTACAAGCAAATGCAGAAGAGTTACCTTTTCCTGACAATCATTTTGATTTAATTACTATTGCATTTGGTTTACGTAATGTCACCGATAAAGACAAAGCGTTAGCCTCTATGTACCGCGTTTTAAAGCCTGGCGGTCGACTGTTAGTGCTTGAGTTTTCTAAACCTCTGTATAAACCGCTCAGTAAATTTTACGATTTTTATTCCTTTAACGTCCTGCCTAAACTGGGCAAGTTGATTGCAAACGACAGTGAAAGTTACCAGTATCTTGCAGAAAGTATTCGCATGCACCCGAGTCAAGACAGCCTAAAAGATATGATGGACAGAGCTAATTTTGAGGGATCGGAATATTTTAACCTCAGTGGTGGTATTGTTGCCCTGCACCGTGGTTACAAATATTAGTAAATATTAGGATATTGATCACCACGCAGAGGTTGGGCACTATTTAGAGCCTAGCCCCTACTTGCTAACATCAACGCTAAAATAGAGGATATTATGCCATTAGATAAGCTGCTTTGCGGTTTGCTTGAAACCACGGTGAATAAATTACAGCAACTTGATTCAAGCGCATTACAAAGACGCAAACAACTTAATGGCACTATTGTCGGCGTCGCCTTAAAAGAGATAAATAAACCCCTCTATTTTGTGATCAGTACACAACAAATTGATATTCTGACGCATTATGAAGGGCAAACAGACTGTTTTATCCGCTTAAACATTTCCGCATTAAAAGAGTTACAAAATAATAATCAACTCACCCATTTAATTAAAACTGAACAACTCGAGGTAGAGGGTGATATTCAAACAGTACAGCGCTTTGCACGTTTGCTCACCGAGATGGATATTGACTGGGAAGAGCACCTTTCCGCTATCCTTGGCGATGTTCTCGCCCATAAACTTTATTATCAATTCAAACAATGCAGGCAAAACGCCTCTTTACAGATACAAAAAATTGAAAAACAGAGTGCTGAATACATCACCGAAGAGCTAAAAATCGCTCCGGGGCCCTTAGAAGTTGTCTATTTTTGTGAGCAGGTCAATGATCTCCAAAAGCAGGCAGATGCCTTAGAAAAACGTTTCCAACTACGTTTTGCCAGCAGTAAGCTCACCTAACACCAGTTAACGCGGAATATCCGATGATAAAAATAAAAGAACTCACCCGCCTTTACCAAATCAATAAAACAGTGATGGAATATGGTTTAATCGAACTGCTGCCTAAAGAGCATGTTCCATTAATCTATCGCTTTACATGCGCTTGTCTGTTTTGGATTAGCAATAAACATCAAGGTAAGAGTTTACCCGAAAGATTACGTTTAAGTTTACAGTCGCTGGGGCCTATTTATATTAAACTTGGGCAAATGTTATCCACCCGCCGTGATTTATTACCCCCCATTTACGCAGAACAACTGGCATACCTGCAGGATAATGTCCCTCCTTTTTGCGGTGAGCTGGCGATTGAGCAGATAGAAAAATCCTTTAATCAGCCGATTGACAGCATCTTTGATGACTTCAATAAAGTCGCGCTTGCCTCTGCATCTATTGCCCAGGTACACACGGCAACATTAAAAGAAGATGGCCGGGCCGTGGTGGTTAAGGTCACCCGCCCCGGCATTGAAAAAACTATCCAGGCAGATTTGCAGCTAATGAAATGGTTAGCGTCTTTGATGCAGCGTTTTTTAAAAGAAGCCGAACGTCTGCGTCCGGTTGAAGTGATCCATGAATATGAAAAAACTATTATTGATGAAATAGACCTGATACGCGAAGGGGTGAATACCATTCAATTACGGCGCAACTTTTTAAATTCCAAACTCCTTTATGTACCGGAAATATACCCGGATTATTGTGCTAAAAATGCCTTAGTGATGGAAAGGATTTATGGTATTCCGGTTTCTGATATCAACGCATTAAAAGCACAAAACACAAACCTTAAGTTACTGGCTGAACGCGGTGTAGAGGCCTTCTTCACTCAAGTTTTCCGGGACAGCTTTTTCCATGCGGATATGCACCCCGGCAATGTTTTTGTCTCCTATGAACATCCGGAAGATCCCCTCTGGATAGGTATCGATTGCGGCATTGTAGGCACGCTAAATAAAGAAGATAAACGTTACCTTGCGGAAAATTTCTTAGCCTTTTTCAATCGCGACTACCGCCAAGTTGCGCAACTGCATGTTGATTCTGGTTGGGTTCCTGCGGACACACCCGTTGAAGAGTTTGAGTTTGCCATTCGCGCAGTCTGTGAGCCTATTTTTGAAAAACCCCTTGCAGAAATATCCTTTGCACAGGTTTTAATTAACTTATTTAATACCGCTCGCCGTTATAATATGAAAGTGCAACCGCAGCTGGTTTTATTACAGAAAACCCTGTTTTATATCGAAGGGTTAGGACGACAATTATATCCGCAACTGGATTTATGGGATACCGCAAAACCTTTCTTAGAAAATTGGATGAAAGAGCAGGTTAGCCCCAAAAAACTAATTAAATCGATAAGCCAAAAAGCGCCTTTTTGGCTCGAGAAGTTACCGGAATTACCTGAGCTTATTTATTACAATTTATCGCAGGCTAAATCACAGCATAAGCAAATAATTTTATTAACTGAATCTTTTAATAAACAACAAAAAAACAACAGCAAAAGTTATTTTTTTGTTGCTGCGGCCATCTCCCTGAGTTTAATTTCGGCATTGGCTTATCTGCAATCGGATCAAAACCTTACATTATTCGCGGGTATCCCTAGTATTTTGGCCTGGTTACTTGCGTGGCGCCATACCAATAAGGTATAAAGTTAACTATCAATCTATACAAACAATTAACTAAATTATAAAAAGGAAATAAATTATGGGCGGCATCGGTATTTGGCAGTTAGCTATTATCACAGTGATCGTGATTTTACTCTTCGGGACAAAAAAATTACGCGGCATGGGCGGTGATTTAGGCGGTGCTATCAAAGGATTTAAAAAAGCACTCAAGGAAGATAATGACAAAGATTCTACGCAACTAGATGATAAAGAAGAACAAACCTCAAATAAAAAAGTAGAGGAAAACATTAAAGACAAGACTAAAGAAAAAGATCAGGCATAATCATTAACGCAAGGTGTACTTTAAATGTTTGATATAGGTTTTTGGGAACTTGTTCTAATCTCTGTGATCGGCTTGGTGGTTCTTGGCCCCGAGCGTCTACCCAATGCGATCCGCAGTGTGATGCATTGGGTCACAACGGCAAAAGATATGGCCAACTCGGTCAAAACAGAAGTGACGCAGGAGTTAAAACTACACGAAATCAATGAGAATATGATCAAAGCAAGTAAAAAAGGATTAAGCGATCTGGATCCTGAATTACAAAAATCTATCGATGAAATGAAAGAAAGCGCGGATCAATTATCTCGCCCATATAAAAAAGACATAGAAGATATTAAAACATCTCTAGAAAAAAAACCCAGCGGCACCACGCAGCAGGAAAACAGCATTCTTGACAGCAGCAAAAGCACTGCCCCCACACAGGACAAAAACGAATGAGTTCAGACCAGGATAATGAGACAAGCAGCCCGCACAGCTTGCCATTATTTAGCCACTTAATTGAACTTCGCGACCGACTCTTACGCATTGTTGCTATCGTTATGGTTATTTTTTTAAGCTTGGTGTATTTTGCGAATGATATCTACCATTATTTATCAATCCCGCTAACCAGCCAACTGCCAGAAGGCGCAAGTATGATAGCGACTGGCGTGGCGACACCCTTTTTCACGCCTATTAAACTGACCATGGTGTTATCCATTTTTATTGCTATACCCGCGATTCTATATCAATTGTGGGCCTTTATTGCACCGGGTTTATACAAACACGAACGCAAATTAGTCGCGCCTCTGGTAATTAGCAGTGCCTTGCTCTTTTATTTAGGCATGGCATTTTCTTATTATGTGGTGTTTCCGCTGGTATTTGCATTTTTTACTAATACCGCACCGGAAGGCGTCACCATAGCCACCGACATCAGCAGTTATTTGGATTTTGTTTTAAAACTGTTTTTTGCCTTTGGATTAGCCTTTGAAATTCCCATTGCCACCTTATTATTATGCTGGACAGGAGCAACCACACCGCAAAAACTCAAAGAAAAACGCCCTTATATTGTGGTCGGTGCATTTGTCTTTGCCATGCTGTTAACGCCACCCGATGTAATTTCACAAACCCTGCTGGCGGTGCCCATGCTGATTTTATTCGAGCTTGGTTTAGTGTTTTCGCGTTTTTATGTGCAGCCGGCAGAAGATAATGAAAATAATAAACAGGAGAGCTGATGTTAGATGATTGATATTGGTGTCAACCTGACGAATAAACGCTTTCAAAAAGATATTAATGAAGTGATTGCTAACGCCAACATTGCTGGTGTGAGCAGTATGATCATAACCGGAACAAATTTAGCTGAAAGTGAAGCTGCCCTGCAACTGGCCCAAAATCACCCTGGTTATTTATTTTCGACAGCTGGCATTCACCCGCATGATGCCGACTCCTTTGATGAAAACAGCCTTAATCAACTTCGATCACTTGCCAAAAAACCATCGGTCAAAGCCATCGGAGAGTGTGGTTTAGACTTTAACCGTAATTATTCAACACCTGCCGAGCAGGAATACGCCTTTATAGCGCAGCTGGAGTTAGCCGTTGAGTTACAGCTACCTGTTTTTATGCATGAGCGCGACGCTAACCAGCGTTTTATCGAATTGTTAAGACCTTATGTCAAACAACTGCCAAATGCCGTTCTACACTGCTTCACGGGCGATCAGTTCGATCTGCAGCGCTGCATGGAGATTGATTTGCACATTGGCATTACTGGTTGGATTTGCGACGAACGCCGCGGCGCCCACCTGCTCGAATTAGTTAAATTAATTCCCGATAACCGCTTAATGATCGAAACCGACTCCCCCTATTTATTGCCTCGTTCAATGCGCCCCAAACCCAAATCAAGCCGTAATGAACCAAAATATTTACCCTATATCGCACAAACCATTGCCCATGCCCGCAACCAAGATGTCGAAAAATTTATAGCACAAACCACACACACCAGCCGAGCCTTTTTTAATATTGGTAAAACACTCCCCGTTTAATAGGATTTATTCATGACCCTTTCTCAGCATTTCCCCGCGCGGCGCCTGCGCCGTTTACGTAAGCATGATTTTTCTCGTCGTTTAGTTGCCGAAAACCAACTTTCGGTAAACGATCTTATCTATCCCATCTTTGTTGTTGAAGGGGAAAAAAGACGCGAAAAGATAAAGTCTATGCCCGGTATCGAGCGTCTTTCAATTGATTTACTGGTTGCAGAAGTCAAACAGTTAGTGACCTTGGGCATTCCGGCTATTGCCCTGTTTCCAGTGACACCGGACAACATAAAAACCGAGATGGCGGAGGAAGCATATAACCCCGAGGGACTTGCTCAACGCGCGGTAAGAGCTGTTAAACAAGCTTGTCCCGAATTAGGGGTGATCACCGATGTGGCTCTGGATCCCTTCACTACCCATGGCCAGGACGGTATTATTGATATCGAGGGTTACGTATTAAATGACATTACGACCGAGGTGCTGGTTAA
>JBLIEH010000128.1:0-6211 GCA_047632875.1 Psychromonas sp.
CGATAACAAACATCAGTGCAGTACAAACAACAAACAGGATCGCCAACTGGTGTAAGAAATGTAATTGTGTATCAAAGATAAGCTGCATTGAACCGTATGCTAATACGAAGACAGTCAGTGAGACTTTTGCGGCAAATGCAGGGACACGTTTAGAGATATAACCCACAAACACGATAGTAAAGATTGGCACACTAAAGAAACCGGCTACCATTTGCAGGTATTGGAACAGACCATCGGGTGCATACATAATGAACGGGGCGATACACACGGAGATAATCGCAATGACCACACCAAATGCTTGCCCTTTAGCAACCAGTTCGTGGTCTTCTTTACCCGCACCAAACAGCGGTTTGTAGACATTTAAAGCAAACAGAGTGGTTGAGCTGTTTAGTACGCTATTAAAGGTACTAAGAATCGCGCCGAACATCACCGCAACAAAGAAGCCAACTAATGGTTTAGGTAATACTTCGTTTACCAAACGCGTGTACATAGTATCCGGATTACCGGCATCGGCACCAAATATATGAAAAGCAATAACGCCTGGAATAATTAAAAAGATAGGTGAAATTACTTTAATCGCAGCCGCTAAAATAACCCCTTTTTGGCCTTCTTTCAGGTTTTTCGCCCCTAATACACGTTGTACAATCGATTGGTCAGTACCCCAGTAATAAAGGTTAACTAAGATCAAACCGGTGAATAGCGTTGAGAACGGCAGTGGATCTGTTTCGCTCCCCACTGACTGAAGTTTTTCAGGCGCCGCTGTTGTAAGAATATGCAGACCTTCCATAAAGCTGCCATCACCAAGTACGATTAGACCAAAGACCGGGATCATCAGACCACCGACAACGAGACCAATACCATTCATACTGTCGGCAATTACCACGGCTTTTAGGCCGCCGTAAACCGCGTAGAAAAAACCTAATAGACCAATAGATGCTGAGATAATAGCAATAGCGGTGAATTGTGAAACACCTAATAATGTCTGTATGTCAAAGATATCACCCAGTACGACCGCACCCGCATAAAGTGTTGTTGGCAGAATGTTAATCACATATTGACATAGGAAAAGCAGGGTGACGAATTTCTTAACAGATAGGTCGTAACGACTTTCTAAGAAATCAGGAATGGTAGTGATACCTTGTTTGAGGTAACGCGGTACCAGTAACAGGGCTATAATGACCAGGGTAATACCTGAGACGACTTCCCAGCCCATTACACTCATATTATGAGAGTATGCCTGTCCGCTCATACCCACAAAGCTGGTAGCACTTAAATTAGTTAAAATAAGTGAGCTGGCAATTAAACCGCCCGTCAGGCTTCGGCCGCCGAGAAAGAAGCCTTCTTGAGATTCGTTGTTTGACTTTCTTACTTTGAAGTAGGTGTAAACACATACAAATCCAGTAAAAAGCAAAAACGATATTAGTACCGTAAGTGACATTATATGTTCCTTTAAGATTAAGCGTGGATTGAACGGCTACCCTATTAGGCAGCCGGTAAAAAATGCTTTATATTTTTTTCAGGTACAACATAAGCGCTGATTCCGGATCAAGAATAGGCAGCGTCAGCCCGATCTCTTTGAGGTTTTCACCGCTTAATGTGAGTGTTTTATCTAACCATTTAGGGCGTTGTTTCATTAACTGAAAACTAGTTGCCGGCGTTTCCACTAATGAAACCTCAAACTGAGCGGTTGAGTCGATACAACGGATGCGCAATGGCGTCGGCAGTGCATAATCCGGCATGGTTAATTGGCACACAGTGATCAATATTTCATCATCAGTACGAACACCATAGATATTTTGACGTTTATCTGCCGTATCAAGACGGAAGCTGCGACCACTATGTAATAAGTGACGGTATTGTTTATGCAGTGCGATATATTTAGCAAAGGCTTGTCTTTCTTCTGCTGGCACTTTTACGGGATCTAATTCCACGCCCATGTGTCCACTTAATGCCGTCATGCCGCGCATATTGATATGGTGCATACGACGTGTTGTATGGCTTTCATCTGGGCCGATATGTGAACCCATCACCTCGGGTGGGAAGAAGTAACTCATGCCGCGCTGAATAGCTTGACGCTCTAACGCATCATTACAATCCGATGCCCAGAAACGGTGGGTACGTTTTAGAATTTCAAAGTCAATGCGTCCGCCGCCCGATGAACAGGATTCAATTTCAACTTCCGTATGCGCCGCTAATAATTTATCAAGCAAGGCATACAGCGCTTTCGTTTGTCCACTGACGGCAGGTTTACCCTTATGGCCAGGTTGTACTAACTCACGGTTCATATCCCATTTTAGGTAAGAGATATTGTAACGAGTGAGTAGATCATTTAAGCGTTCAAAAAGGTAGTTAAAGCAATCTGGGTTTTGTAGATCTAGCACATATTGCCAGCGACCAGAAGGCTGATGATAACCTTGTAGCTGCAAAACCCAATCAGGGTGAGCGCGGTAGAGAAGTGATTCTTGGCTGATCATCTCCGGTTCAACCCAAAGACCAAACTCCATCCCTTTGTCATTAACATGCGCAATAACCGGCTCTAAACCATTCGGATATTTTTCTTGATCAAGGTACCAATCACCTAATGCCGCACGTTCACCATGACGGCCAATAAACCAGCCATCATCAATAATAAAGCGCTCAACACCCATAATCGCGGCTTCATCCGCCATCTTCATAATGTAATCTGGATCATGTTCGAAGTAGATCCCTTCCCAGGTATTAAGATGTACTGGGCGAGGTTTATCCACCGGGAATTTTATAATATTATCACGCACAAAACGGTGAAAATGGTCAGAGATACCGTTTAGACCCGCGCCGCTGTAGGTGCCGTATAACCAAGGGGTGGTATAAGTTTCTGATTCAGCTAAAGTCACTTCACCCGCAAGTAATAATTCACCCGCTTGTACAAAACGACGGCCGTCACTTTTCACATCCGCACGCAGTTGGTGGTTACCACTCCAACCTAAATGAAAGCCCCACACATGAC
Source organism: Psychromonas sp. (assembly GCA_047632875.1). Classification (GTDB taxonomy): domain Bacteria; phylum Pseudomonadota; class Gammaproteobacteria; order Enterobacterales; family Psychromonadaceae; genus Psychromonas. The sequence continues at coordinate 2,987 of JBLIEH010000128.1, forward strand.
CGTTTTGCTCATTAAAATGATCCGTACCGACAAATAGACCCGGGAAGTTTTCATGCGAAGTACGTCCACGACGGTTTTCCTGCATAAAGCCACCATGGGCGAAACTTTGACGGTGAGTTTGGAATTCACGACTCCAGCGACCGTAGAAAGACATCAGCTCATTGGCATGGTTAGGCACGGGCAGGGTAGAAGAAAGCTTGGTTAAAGAATATTTAGTATCACCGGTGTTAATAACTGTAATGCGTTTTTGGATAACATCACTTTCAAAATCAAGTTTGATTTCAATTTCCAATTGCAGCTTGGCAACCTTATCCTGTAGTTTAAATACGACCGACTGCGCTGCCAGGTCCTGATCAAATACTTCAAAAACAGGGGCCCAATCAAAACTCTCACGATGTCCTTCCAGACCCGGAGCGTTAAAATGACCGCTGCCTAACTCAGGACATAGGGAGAGTGGCACATCAACATCAAGACGGGCTTGAGAAATAGGGCGTTCGGTAGAGAGCAGAATATCGGGATCAATCTGATTTATTTTAGGTCCCCAATGAAGAATTTCCGGGGTACTCTCAACCTTGATGATCAAGCTGCAGTTTTTGCTGGTAAGATGAATGATGCTTTTCATTTGATCTCCTATGAATTATTCATGTTTGCGTAAACATATGCGGCAATATTGACACGCACTGGCTTTTCAACCCAACAAATCGGCCAATAAATGCGATGCAGATCAAGTTTAAGTTTATTTTTTGTGCGCCAGATCACTATTCTGTTTGCGTGAACATGTTGTCCGGAATATGTGCAGTTAAAGTGTAGTCAAGTGGCAGCAGAAAGGGCTTCCGTCTTGTGTATTTTAAGATCTGGCAAGTAAATAAATTTATATTTTACGCTTACTGGTGATAGATGTAAGTGTTTATAAAAATCACCAATAAAATGCTAACTTGTGTTTTTGCCAAGAAATTTTTGAAAAACTCGGCCTATTATGTAAATTAAAGCTAGCGAAACACCACGGTCTGATTCAATACCAAAGGAATTAATGAAGTGAGCAAGTATTGCACAGGAAAAATTAACACTAACAAGGCGTGAATTGCAGGAGATAGTTGTCCTCACTTCACAAAAATCGTATGGAACGATTTTGAACAGCTTTAGTTGACCACAAAGTGGTGAAGAATAGGATGTTCTGAATAAAATTCACAACACAGTTAGAGTTGATTTTAACTAGTTAGACTGAGCACCTTTTTAGTTCCTTTGGTATAAGTACACAAGCATATTTTATTATTGTTGAACTCTCATTATCATCATAAGGAAAGAGTATGGCGACCAGCCAAAAAGCACCAAAGAAAAAGCAGCATCAACAAACATTAACTAGCGATGAGGCAATTAGGAGGCCCATGCTGGTATGGGCAATATTTATTTTTGCAACGGTTAGCTTATCCAGTTTGTTCAGTTACTATTTGATCGTTTCTGGCGATATCGTCAGCGAAGGGCTTGTTGGGCAGTATCATAAAACCCTTGGAGTTCTGGACCATGTTTTTAATGTCTTTAATCCTATTTATTTCTATCTCTGTGCACTGCAGCTATTTAGATTAAAGGCGGTCGCATTAAAATTATACCTCGGGTATATCCCCTTAATGGTTGCGGCACTGACTCATAATTTGTTTTCACCTACTTGGAGAGCATTAGTCGAAGCGGAGCCTTTATCGTATTATTCGACAGCGATCAGCTTTGTGCTGTATTTTGCTTATGTTTATTACAGCTATCAATTAATCAAAAAAGGCATTCTCAAATAAACAACGCTTTGCCCATGACATTAAGGGCAGTGTTTCATTAGCTGAAAACGGCTTGCCGGGAGCAACTAACTTCATTGGATACTGGTGGTCACGTTTTAGAATTTAAACGTCAACCGGCCGGCGTCCGATGAACATGATTTATTGTTTATTGGCGCAGAAAGAACCCTAGATAGGGAGCAATGCAATGTAACACTAAGCAGTGGGTAATCACCATCTTGCTACGCTTTAGAGCCTATGATAGCGCTGTTCTGCTAAGCAATTTGATAGTATTGAACAGGTGGCAATGTTACAATCTTACTCATAATTTTAAGATAGTTGGAGGCAAATAATGAATGTGACATTTAAGGACGTAGCTAAGCTAGCCAACGTATCGACTCAAACCGTTTCTCGTGTTACCAATGGATCGCTGAATGTAGCACCTGAAACCAGAGAGAGAGTTAATGCCGCCATTAAACAACTGGGATACATTCCTAATAAAGGGGCGCAAATATTAGGCCGGGCAAAGTCAAAAATGATTGGTCTCGTGACCCTGGATATTTTGTTACATGGCGCATCATTACTTGCCAATGGTGTTCGTAAGCAGGCAAAAAATCTGGGTTACGGTACTTCCTTATCAGTTATTGCTGATCCTGCCTTTGACAAAATAACGTCAGCAGTAGACGATCTCAAAGCGCAACGCGTGGAATTTATTATTATGAATATTCCACTGAGCAGGGATAATGCTGAATTGTTGGTTGCGCATTATTCAGCTATTCATTTTGTATTTAATGATGTGCCACCAGACAGCCAGGTTAACGCTGTATCTGCTGCTAACTATGATGGGGCTAAAATAGCCGCCGGATTGATGCTGTCGCTTAGCAGGAAACGCTTATTAGCCATTACAGGCCCTCATGGTTCCAGTGTCTCGGGACTTCGACTGCAGGGCTGGTTAGATGTTTTAAAAGAGGATCCGGAGAGCAAAATCATTAATCAGTTTGAAGGAGACTGGCGAGCTGGCAGCGGCTATCTGTACACACACCAAGCCCTTTACGATGGTCGCGATTTTGATGGGGTGTTGGTTGCTAATGACCAAATGGCGCTGGGTGTACTAAGGGCATTAAGCGAATTTAATTTAAGCGTACCGCAGCAAGTCTCGGTTATTGGTTTCGATGATACTGCAGATAGCGCTTATTTCACGCCACCGTTGACCACTATCAAGCAGGACTTTTTAACCATTGGCCAACGCGCTGTTTTACTCGCCTTTAATGTGGCTGATAAAGCTACAAAAGACTACCAGCATGAATCTATTGTGACCGAGTTAATTGAGCGAAAAAGTACGCAAGCTTTTCGGCCACCGCAGGCTAATGAGCAACAAATTAATGCGTTACTTAAGCAAATTGAAAAATTACTTATTGAATAGCCTGCAAGAGTCAAACAAAAAATAAAGCGGCTGACTCCGAAT
>JBLIEH010000129.1:0-6205 GCA_047632875.1 Psychromonas sp.
TTAGTTATATTTGACAGCCTTGGCTGACCACGAGGTGGTGAAGAACAGGATGTCCTGAATAAAATTACAATGCAGTTAGCATTGATTTTAACAAGCTAGAATGATCACCTTTCTAGTTCTTTTGGTATTATATCGCCACAGTCAATTTTAATCAGTCATTAAGGCCGTTATCACATGCATGCAATCGACTTAGAAAATATTAGAAAAGTTTATAAAGGGGGCGTTGAAGCACTAAAAGGCATCTCCTTACGGGTTGAAGAGGGGGACTTTTATGCTCTGCTCGGACCGAACGGGGCAGGTAAATCAACGACTATTGGTATTATTTCATCACTGGTTAACAAAACCGGCGGAAAGGTCAAGGTCTTTGGTTATGATTTAGATACACAATTAGAATCGGTTAAAGCCCAAATAGGCTTAGTACCACAAGAATTTAACTTTAATCAGTTTGAACCCCCTATTCAGATACTGGTGAATCAAGCGGGTTATTATGGCATTAAACGCAAAGATGCTTTTATCCGCGCCGAAAAATACCTGAGACAATTGGATCTATGGGGAAAACGTAATGCACCATCCCGTGAATTATCCGGCGGCATGAAACGCCGCTTGATGATCGCGCGCGCATTAATACACAATCCTAGGTTATTGATTTTAGACGAACCAACTGCCGGTGTGGATATTGAGGTCCGCCGCTCTATGTGGGATTTTTTAAAAAAAATAAATGCAGAAGGGGTAACCATAGTTTTAACCACGCATTATCTTGAAGAAGCTGAGATGCTGTGTCGTCATATTGGTATTATTGACAAGGGCATTCTGGTGGAAAATACCAGCATGAAAGAGTTGTTGGCACGCTTAGACAGTGAAGTTTTTATTCTTGATGTTGAACCCATTGAAAATACACCAAGGAGTGAACATTTTATTATTACTAAAGTTGATAACATTACATTGGAAATTGAAGTGAAAAAAGGGCAATCATTAAATAATATTTTTGCAGAGTTAACCACTCAGGGAGTGCGAGTTAACAGTTTACGTAATAAATCCAATAGATTGGAAGAGTTGTTTGTAGGACTTGTAGAAAAAGGCAATTTAAATGATGAATAGTAGCTACCTCACTGCGTTAAAAAGTCTGTGCATAAAAGAAGTTAACCGTTTTTTACGTATTTGGATACAAACACTTATCCCGCCCGCCATAACAATGACCCTTTATTTTGTTATTTTTGGCAACTTAATCGGTAAACGTATTGGGGAAATGAGTGGTTTTAGTTATATGGCATTTATTGTCCCCGGTATCATTATGATGGCAGTGATCACCAACTCCTATTCAAACGTGGCATCTTCCTTTTTCAGTGCCAAGTTCCAGCGTAATGTTGAAGAGTTATTAGTCGCGCCTGTCCCTAATTATATTATTATTTGGGGTTACGTGGGGGGAGGAGTGATCCGTGGTTTACTGGTCGGTTTTATAGTGACTTGTGTTTCTCTGTTTTTTGTTGAGTTACAGATTTTTAACCTGTTCGCCTTATTATTAAGTGTTTTATGTACTTCGATCCTGTTTTCACTGGCGGGGTTGTTAAATGCGATATTTGCCCGTACTTTTGATGATATCAGCATTATTCCTACCTTTGTGTTAACGCCGTTAACCTATCTGGGCGGAGTCTTTTATTCAATTGATCTGCTCCCTGATTTTTGGCAAGCAGTGTCGCACTTTAACCCCGTATTTTATATGATCAATGCCTTCCGTTATGGTTTTCTGGGCATTGCCGATGTGTCATTGCTTTGGTCCTTTTCAATGATAGGCACTTTTATTGCTGTGCTTTATGGCCTGATATCCCTATTACTGAAAAAAGGGGTGGGTATCCGCTCATGAATGAATCCGGTAATTCAAGAGTGATAAGCTCGAACCAATCCGGTTTACATGAACAATTAGATGACATTGTTTTAAAACATCTCAATCATCAGTTCCGTAAACCTTATCAAAAACATACGCTGGACGCTTTTACAGCTTGCGAAAAGTGGGTCGAACAGCAGGGTAAACCCATTATTTTTGATTCCTGTTGCGGTGTTGGCGAAAGTACTTACCATCTTGCCCAAAGGCACCCGGAGGCAATCGTACTGGGCATGGATAAATCGGCTGACCGCCTGTCTAAACACCCGCAGTCGCGTGCTGACAATTATCGCCTGTTACAGGTTAACCTGAATGATTTTTGGCGCTTGGCGGTCGAGGCTAACTGGCAGCTAAGTCATCACTACCTGCTTTATCCTAATCCCTGGCCTAAAGCTAAACATGTGCAGCGTCGTTGGCACGGCAGCGCGGTTTTCCCGGCTATTATAGCGTTAGGAGGGGAGTTGGAGGTGCGCAGTAATTGGTTTACTTATATCCATGAGTTCTCGCGTGCACTGCAGCTTGCCGGGCAAACTTGCCAGCTTGAAGAGTTTCAAAGCAGCACGCCTATTACCCCTTTTGAGCGTAAATACTGGGCCAGCGGGCAAAAGTCATTGAAGTTAACCGCAAAGCTTAATCAATAGTCCGCTTACTGAAAAAGCAGAAATTTTTTTCTGCTTTTTGATATTAAGTGAAATTAATTGCTATCTTGTGTGGTCTTACTCTTACGATTAACTTTGTTCGGGGTAGGTTATGCTTATAAAAATTAGAAAAAAATCGGATATTAAAGAGTCTCAATTAACCGATCAAAGCGTTTATAAAAATCGCCGGGTGGTGCTTAAAGCCTTAGGTTTATCGGCGCTGAGTATTCCCTTGGCAAGCTCTGCGCAGGCTGGGTTATTTGATATTTTTTCTGATAAAGAAAAAACCGACAACTCGGATCTTACCTTTAAACGCACTGAGTTAATTCATTCAAAAAACAGTCTTTTTCAATCTTTAACCCCTGTTACGCCAGAAGACAAAATATTGCAGTACAATAATTTTTATGAATTTGGTAGCGGTAAGGGTGATCCTTTCTCCTTTTCGCAACAGTTTAAAGTTGATCCCTGGCAGCTTGTTATCGATGGTCTGGTTGATCAACCTATCACGCTTAATTATGATGAGTTATTAAGCCGTTTTGCGATTGAAGAGCGTTTATATCGCATGCGCTGCGTCGAAGCCTGGTCGATGAATATTCCCTGGTTAGGTTTCAGCCTGGCAAGTCTGCTTAAGATGGCTTCTCCAAAAAGTAATGCTAAATATGTGCGTTTTGAAACGCTCTATGATCCCAAGCAGATGCGCGGACAAGATTCCCGTTTTATTGGCGGAGGCATTGATTATCCTTATGTTGAAGGGCTGCGTATGGATGAAGCGATGAATCCGCTGGTCTTATTATCCGTCGGTTTGTATGGTAAAACCCTGGCGCCTCAAAACGGCGCACCGATTCGTTTGGTTGTGCCCTGGAAGTATGGTTTTAAAAGTATTAAATCCATTGTCAAAATCACCTTGACGGACAAAGCGCCCGTTAATACCTGGCAAAAAATTGCCGCCAATGAGTATGGTTTTTTTGCCAATGTTAACCCGCAAGTTGATCATCCGCGCTGGAGCCAGGCAAGTGAACGTTTTATCGGCCCGGGCAATCTGTTTTCAGCATCTCGCAAGCCAACCTTGCCTTTTAATGGTTATCAGGAAGAGGTTGCCTCCCTGTATAAAGGGTTGGATTTAACCCGTAATTATTAAAAAGGGGCAGATGTGAGAATTACCACAACGGATATATTATCGGCTAAAGCGCTGATTCATTTAGCTTCTTTGTACACGTTTTTATATTTGTGGTTATTGGTGGAGCAAAATGCATTAGGGGCAGATCCGGTTAAAGAGATGATTCATTTTCTGGGTAAAACGGCGCTTAATTATCTGCTCATTACACTTTGTATTTCGCCCTTAGCGCGGCGTTTTAAACAACCTTTATTAATTCAATTACGCCGTGTATTAGGTTTATATTGTTTTTTTTGGGCGAGTTTACATCTTTTGGTGTTTATCTGGTTGGAGCTCAATTGGCAGGTGATGTTATTTGCAGAAGAAGTGGTAAAACGACCTTATATGACACTTGGCGCATTGACCTGGGTGATTTTATTGGCTTTAAGTATCACCTCTATTAATGTTATCCGCAGGAGGATGAAACGCGCATGGCTGACCTTACACCGATCTATTTATTGGGCGGTGTTGTTTGCAACGATTCACTATTATTGGTCAGTTAAATCAGGGCTTGTTGAGCCAATGATTTATCTGGGTGTATGTTTTTATTTATTAAGCGAACGTAAGCAGTACTTTAGGACATTATTGAAGTTCCGATAGACGCTGCTATGGGGTCTATCGGTGTTATCTAGATTATTTTAAACACCACAGTCTAGCGATATTTTCGGCCACATTAGCGACATTTTCAGCTGCCTTATCAAAAGCCTCTTGTAGTGACATCGCTTGTGGTGTTGCTGCAAAAACGGCATCAATGCCACAACTGTAAACTGCTTGATGGTTTTCCCCAAGACAACCTGCAATTGCGATAACCGGTAAGTTAAGCTGTTTGGCTGCTTGCGCAACCCCCATAGGTGTTTTCCCATGCACCGTTTGTGCATCGATTCTACCTTCTCCGGTGATCACAAGATCTGCGCCTGTTAACTGTTCATCGAGTTTGGCTGTTTCTAAAACAAGTTCAATGCCGGTTTGCATTGTTGCATTGGTGAAAACGGCAAAGGCGATTGCCATGCCACCTGCTGCCCCCATGCCTGAACGGTCTTTTAGATCGATATCAAACTGTTGTTGTATCTTCTGGCTGTAATGTAAAAGACCTGCATCTAATAAACCTATATCTTCAATCGAAGCACCTTTTTGTGGGCCAAAAACAGTACTTGCACCTTGTGGTCCACAAAGTGGATTATCAACATCGCAGGCGATACAAATATCACACTCTAAAAGACGTTTATCTAATCCACTGATATCTATCTGCTGTATCTGTTGTAACCCAGCTCCATTTAATGAAACATCATTACCTTTGTTATCAATAAAGCGTGCGCCTAAGGCCGATAACATGCCGATGCCACCATCATTGGTTGCACTGCCACCTAAGCCGATAATGAGTTTTTTAACACCGCTATCAAGGGCCGCCTTTATAAGCTCGCCAGTACCATAGCTAGTGGTTTTTTTAGGATCGCGTAAGGCGCTGGGAACATGATCTAAGCCACTGGCAGCTGCCATTTCAATCACCGCTGTTTGTTGGTCTGCTAATAATCCATAAAAAGCATCAACAGAATTGCCTAGAGGCCCTGTAACAGAAAGGTTAACAATCTTTCCATCGGTTGCATCAACCAGGGATTGTACTGTGCCTTCTCCACCATCGGCAACGGGGATTGAAATATATTGTGCATTAGGAAAAATACGTTTAAAGCCTGTTTCAATTGCAAGACACACTTGTTGAGCGGTTAAGCTTTCTTTGAATGAATCTGGTGCGATAACAATTTTCATAAATATTCCAAGTTTAAAGCAGTATTAGGCTTAACAGGTAAACGATGATGATTGCAGTAACACCTTGTATTAGCGTTGCCATGGTTTGTGCGCGGTAAGCTAATCCAACTGACATGCGGCTGAACTGTGAAACCACCCAGAAAAAGCTATCATTTGCATGTGAAACTGTCATCGCACCTGCACCAATTGCCATGACTGTTAATACTCGGCCCATTTCAGAGTCTAAGCCAAGCTGTGCGAGCATAGGAGCAACTAATGCTGATGTGGTAACTAATGCAACGGTTGATGAACCCTGTGCAGACTTAAGTGCAGCTGCAACAATAAAAGGCATAAAGATACCGATGCCAAGACCTGAGAGTGTTGCACCTAAATAATCACCTAATGCTGTTGCTTTTAATACTGCGCCAAATGCGCCACCGGCACCTGTGATAAGCAGAATAGGTGATGCAACGATAATTCCATGGCTAATACGCTCTCTAAACTCGGTAATTTTATCGTCTGATTTTAATAGGCGTAATGCTAAGAAAAGACCGATAAGTAGTGCTGTAATGGGTTGTCCAAGGAAAACTAAAATATCAAAAAGAGTGCCGTCACCTAATGGCAAACTTGGGAATTTTGCAATCGATGAAAAACAGATCAATAGAATCGGTACAAAAATAGGCGAAAATGCTTGGCCTGCGGTTGGAAGTGTACCGTATGAGGCTTTAAGCTCCTGCCAAGATTGATCTGTTTTGTGTTCATCTAGCTCTGAGATAATATCAGGTTGCACAT
>JBLIEH010000130.1:0-6144 GCA_047632875.1 Psychromonas sp.
ACCGACAATGATAGGCACAAAAATAGGCATAGTTAATAATGCGACACCCACCCAGTCAAGAAACATGCCTAAAACCAATAAGATACCCATCATAATCAGCAGGGTCGCCGTTGGGTTTCCGTTACTCAGTGACAATATCGTCACTTCTACAAAATCAATGCCACCCATCAGGTTGTAAACACCCACTAATGCGGTTGCACCTATGCCTATCCAGATGATCATGCCGCAGGTTTTCATGGTCGCAATGGATGCATCTTTCAGCATTGAAAAACAAAGCTCTTTACGGATCCAGGTACTGATCATAATACCAACGACGCCCAAGGCTGATGCTTCCGTGACTGATGCCACACCGGTATAGATACTGCCTAACACAACGGCAACAGATAATAACGGGAATAACAGCGCCTTGAAAAAATTCGGCTGCGTTTCGGCATCTTTAGCCAATTCTTCAGCACTGGGGATAGGCGCTAAAGATGGATTTATTTTACAGCGTATTAATACATACAGGACATAGAAGCTGGCAAGTAACAATGCGGGTAAAAACGATGCCTTAAACAGATCGCCGATAGGGACACTGGCCGTTAAACCATAAATAATAAGCACGATACTCGGTGGTAACATAGTCCCTAAGGCACCACCGGCACAGGTGACCCCAATGGCCAACTTACGGTCATAACCTAAACGCAGCATCTGCGGTAGCGCAAGAATACCCAGCAATACGGTTTCGCCGCCGATAACACCGGACATGGAAGCCAATATCACCGCGACCAGTAAAGTCTGAACCGCCACACCGCCGCGCAGACGTTTACCAAATAACTTCATCGCTTCGAACAAGTCATGGGCGATACCGGATCTGTCCAGCAGCGCCGCCATTAATACAAACATCGGTACAGCAAGAAAGATATAACTGTCAACAAAGCTGTATAAACGGCTGGTCACTAAAGGCAGAGCATCAATCCCGAACCAGCCGACGGTGAAAAACAACGCCACAAAACCGGTCACAAACGCAAGCTGCATGCCGGTTAAGAGCAGGGCTATCATCATAAATAACATTAATAAACTGCCATAGCCTATGCCAATAGCGGATAAATCAAACATGAGAATGCTTCCTTAGCACTTTGATTTCAGCAATCAAATGCAGTAAAAATTGAATGGTAAGAATACAAAAGGAAATAAAAATAATGGCTTTTAAAAGAGCCGGAAAAGGTGGATTCCAGGCACTGCCGGAGGTGTTTAGATGTAATTCACCCGTGGGGGTAAACCAAGCATATTCTGCTAAAGTGTAAGCGCCATAGGTCATCATTGCGGAGAAAGTGATGCCTATTATATGATGTACTAAGTTAAGGTAGTGACGGGTACGCTCTGAAACAACATCATAGATCAGGACAACGCGAACATGTTTGTTGGCAGCAAAAGCATATAACCCACCGATCACGAATAAAGAACCGCCGATAAATGAAGCCGTTTCATGTACCCAGATAGTGGGCGAGTCAAAAACATAACGCATTACAACTTCATAGAAGGAGATCAAGACGGTAAAGATAAACAGCAAACTGAGCCAGTTGCTCGCATTGATAATAGCGGCATCCAGTTTATTTTTGGGTTGTTCATCTTCGAGGGGTTGATGATGTGGTACTGGTTGTTTAATAGACATAATGCATTTCCAGGGTAAGCAAGGGTTGCAGCAACCCTTGCATGATTAGTTGAAAAAGTGGCTTAGAGTAGGCCGTTATCACCTAAGAAGCTGGTCACTGACTGATACACTTTATCCGCATTATCTGAACGTTCAGCAAAGACTTTCCACTGACTTTTCGCGATTGCACGGAATTTTTTACGCTCTACATCCGACCAGTCATGGATAGTAATATCTGGATTGTCCTGCGCTATTTTGACTGCCGCCTGATCTGCAATTTTTAGCTGGGTAGTAATATCGTAAGAAAAATCACGTACCGAGACGGTTAATATTTCCTGTAGATCTATGGGTAATTTATCCCATTTTTTCTGGCTGACAGAGATATCGATTAAAGGTAAAGAATGGAATCCCGGCTGCACTGGATGCTGAGCAATGTCATTTAATCCATTACTCTGATTGGTTGAGAAAACAGTATAATCGGCTGCATCAATAACCCCTTTGCTAAGGCCTGTGAAGACTTCAGATCCCGGTAGATTAACCGGTGAAGCACCGGCGGCTGCAAAGACCAGTTGCACTAATCCTTCCGGAGCGCGGAGTTTAAGCCCTTTTAAATCATCAACACCATTAAGAGGGACTTTAGAGACAAAAGATTCAACACCTGTGGTTGAAGCACCGATAAATTTCACGCCATAAGGGGCGTACAACTCAGTCATTAACTCATTACCACCGCCGTAGTTCATATATTGTAATAGCTGGGTTGTATCTGACCATGCCCCGACCATATTACCAATTAAACCAAAGGCCGGATCCTGGCCCGAGAAGTAGCCTGTTGCGGTTATATGGCCATCTAATATGCCCATTTTAATCGCGCCCAGAGTTTCAGAGTGTTTAACCACACTGCCTACGGGTAATAATTTGATATCAATACGGCCATCGGACATTTCCCCAACACGATCAGCCCATTCCTGTTGAACTTGATAGTTTTTATCACCAGAAGGATCTGATGATTGCATTTTAAACACAAAATCTGCTGCTAGTGCAGAGGTTGAAAGCACACTGGCAATAACACCAGACAGTAGTGACATGTGAAGCTTTTTCATATTGAGATTCCTTGTTTTAATGAGTGTATATTTAAATTATAAATACGTAGTCACAAATAGGTTACCGGTAACTGCAGCGAATGTTACCGGTAACTTTGAGGTATGTCTGCGTGTTGAGTCACAGTTTTATAAGCATTTAAGTTTTGCTCTGCTTTGTGAAGAATTCTCTATTTTAATCAAGTTCCCGCCTACTTTCTTATTTGCCATAGGAAAATATTATATCTATTTGAATCTATAGCGTTAATGTTTTTATTTTGTCGGCTTTTATAAAACAGAATCTTAAATTTTCTCCTTTTAATGTTTTTTATTGTTGTGTCATGCTTCACAGTTCAGAAAGTTACGGGTAACATGTTACCCGTAACTTGATAAGGTCATGACGCGTTTTCTGAACTGAATAGATAGAGGTGCAAATGGATAAACGACTTAAAGGTGCGGTATTTGTCGTGATGGGGGTGGCCAGCAGTGGTAAGTCATCCCTAGGCGAAGCTCTCGCGAAAGCATTAAATATAAAATTCATTGATGGGGATGATCTCCATCCTAAAGCAAACATTCTGAAAATGGCTGCAGGCCAGTACTTAAATGATGATGACCGCATACCTTGGTTGGAGCGCATTCGTGATGCCGCATTTAGTATCGAAAAAAAGAATGAAAATGCCGTTATCGTCTGTTCGGCTTTAAAGCGGCAATATCGTCAGTTAATTTGTGAAGGTAATAACCGTGTTACTTTCTTATTATTATACGGGAACTTCGAATTAGTCTTAAAACGTATGCAGGCACGCAAAGATCATTTTATGCCCACTGCACTGCTGAAAAGCCAGTTTGAGACATTGGAGCTGCCTCATAAAGATGAAAAAAACATTATTAAAATAGATATTGATGGTAGCTTTGATGAGGTTGTTGAACGCTGCATTAACGCCATTGGATAAGTCAATTAAACAAAGGTAACTGAGCTAAGTAAGCCGTATCTTTGACGGCAAGTCTATAGCGTGTAATGTGAAAATATCACCGCAACAAGCCGCAGGATAGGCTGCTGTGATCACCCTTTATTTTTGTCGCGTAACAAAGTGTTACACTACGCTTAATGCAAACCAGAGCAGTATCGGCATAGTAAACAGTGATAAAACGTTTCCGTAAAGTACCATCGCGGCAACCGTAGGGGCATCAAGTTTATACCTTTCTGCAAATAAATAATTCATAACAGCGGGTGGTAACATGGTAAAAAGTACCATCATTTGCAGCTCGATATGCGCTAAAGGAATTAACCACAGTATGGCAGCGAATGAGATAGCTCCGGTAAGCAGGGAGGTGGCCGTGCTAACCAGCCCAATTTTTAAGCCCGAGCGATTCAGATAAGTGAGCTGAGCGCCTAAAGAAAACAGCATTAATGGAATGGCGCTTTCACCGAGTAATCTTGCCCCTTCTAATAGCGGTTTCCAGATATGCACATCGGATAAATTAAGCGTTAATGCCACAATAGTTGCATAGATGATCGGCATTTTCAGTAATTGTTTTATTCCCTGCTTATTTGCGCCACTGACGATAAAAAGTCCCAAGGTCATTTGTATGCAGGTTGACAGCACCATCAATAATACGGCATCGCCCTTAACCATTTCTCCAAAAGTATACACAAAAAGAGGGACCGCTAAATTGCCGCTGTTGCGAAACATGTGGGGCGGCAGCCATACCTTTAGATCTAAACGATAAATGCGGCATACTAACCACATCAGTAGACCGGGAAGTAAGACGGCAATAAGGCTCGCTGCGATTAGATTTACTTGTTTTGTTCCCAAGGGCATATTCACCAGAGAAGCAAAAACAAGTGCTGGGGAAAAGTAATCTAAATTCAGTTTGTTGATGGGGGCCATATTGATTGAAGTGCGACGTGCGCAAATATAACCGACTATGACAACTGCAAACATAGGAAATAAAATTTCTATAACAAGCAATAACATATTGATAATTCAAATAGATAGGATGCATTAATTAAATCATATCTATATTATACATACTAGTTTTTGCTGTTTAATAATTATTCAAGGTTATTTTACTGCACTGCATAAGTGTAGTCTGGGATATTTCATAGGAGGTTTCAAAGCCCCCAATGACGACATTTATATCCATATACCCATGAGCCATTTTTAAATACTTTCACCCAGTTGGATTGTAAAACCCAGATCGATAACTTTATTTTCAATCGCTTGGCCCTTTAATCGTGCAATAAGCTGCTCCGCCGTTACTTGGCCGATTTTTTCACGAGGCGTGACCACTGTTGCTAATTTAGGCACCATAGATTGGCCAATATCATGACCATGAAAACCGGCAATGGCTATCTGTTCGGGGATCTTCATGCCGCAACGCTGTGCTTCAAAAACAGCCCCAATCGCGAGATCATCATTGGTACAAAATAAACCATCTGTTTGCGGATGCTCTGCCAATGTCCGGGTGAATAATTCAGCCCCTAAGGTAAAGGAAGAAGGTGCTTCAGTCATCAGACTTTTAGCGACTAAACCGTGCTCCTGCATCGCTTTTTCATAACCCTGCTGTCTAAATCGGGTACGTGCATCTAAACGCGCACCAAGATAAACAATATTTTTATAACCTCGAGCAATCATTGTTGAAACCATCTGATAACCGGCTTCGAGATTATCAACACCCACAGCTTGTTCAATGGCGGGGGATGTGGCATCCATCATCTCAATAACGGGAATACCCGCTGTTTGGATCATTTTTAAGGTGCGCGCCGTATGATGACTTTCAGAAAGAATTAAACCATCAATATGATAGGATAATAGGAAGCTGATGCGTTCCTCCTCAAGCTCAGCGCTATAGCCGTAATGAGCCAACATGGTTTGGTATCCTGCGGCTTTGGTTACTTTTTCGATGCCGCGGATAACTTCAGAGAATACCTGGTTGGTTAAAGAAGGCACAAGGATGCCAATCGCATGACTTTTGGCATTAGAGAGCAGATCCGGTGCCCGGTTGGGAATGTAACCCAGCTCTTCCAATGCAAGTGCAATTTTTGTCTGTATGTCAGATGAGACCAGAGACGAGTCGCGCAGATAACGACTGATGGTCATCTTGGTTACACCAACAATATTGGCAACATCCTGCAGGGTGGGTCTTTTTTTTTTGCTCATAATATTATCCATTAAATGTTACCTGTAACATAGCAAGAATCAACCCTGTATTCCACTTTTCTTATACTTATTTCTCGGCATCATAAACGTAAAATAATCCCTTCATGATACAGTAACAGCTTATCCGCCAATAAATTTTATCTTACAGTTGTGAACCAAAAAACGATCATATTTACATTTGATTAACCTCTGTAACAATTGGTCTTACCTTTTTTATAGTGTCTGGTTAAATGATCTCTTGCCTGTCAGTAGATACTTATATTTTTTGATTTAT
>JBLIEH010000131.1:0-6081 GCA_047632875.1 Psychromonas sp.
AATTACGTTTAATTACCGTGATGGGGTATCCCAACTGGCAAGATTTTTATCATAAATTAAATCAAGTGATGGATTGTGTTCACGCTGAATTTAATTGGGTTATCGGGGATGAAGAGGAGGATCATGATGAAGCCGATCAGGCGTTATCTGAGTTATGGGCTTTACATTTAAGTCAGCAGGAAGCTATCCGTTTGTTACATGAAAAGGGCTTGGATGAGTCGCTCGCGGCGCACTTTGCAACTGCGTTAAGCGCGTTCAAAGAGGAATTGAAAAAACGTCCTATAGGTCCGCGTGGTCAGGCGACCTTAGATAAACTGATGCCGCGTATGATTGAGCTTATATGCAGTTACTCAGATCCCGTTGAGTTACTTAATCGTATCACTGCGTTGTTATTAAAAATAATCAGCCGTACTGCATATTTAGAGTTATTAAATGAGAATGACGGGGCCTTAAAACAGCTCTTGAAATTATGTAATGCCAGTACCCGAGTCGCCACTCAACTCGCTCGTCATCCCATCTTATTAGATGAACTATTAGATCCGCAGGAACTCTATCAGCCCACAAAATTAGACAATTACAGAGCAGAGTTACAGCTGTTTATGTTACGTATCCCCGAGGATGATATGGAGCAGCAGATGGAAGCTTTGCGCCAATTTAAGCAGATTCAGTTTTTATATATTGCGGCCGCTGATATTGAAAAGTCCATTAAATTACCGCAGGTCAGTGATCACCTCACCTACTTAAGCGAAGCGATAATGGATTATGTGGTGCAGATTGCCTGGTTACAGATGGTCGAAAAATTTGGTTTGCCGAGTAACGTCAGCGATTCCGATCGTAAAGGTTTTGCCGTCATCGGCTACGGGAAAATGGGCGGAATAGAGTTAGGTTACGGCTCTGACCTTGATGTGGTGTTTTTACATGATGATAATATTAAAGGGGAAACAAATGGACAGCGCAGCATAGACAATCAACTTTTTTATTTTCGTCTGGCGCAGCGCATTATTCATTTATTCAGTTCACGTACTAATTCCGGGATTTTATATGAGATAGATATGCGTTTACGCCCATCGGGTGATTCAGGTCTATTGGTGTCGAGTATTGACAGTTACAAAAAATATTTACAAAATAATGCATGGACATGGGAACATCAGGCATTGGTACGCGCTCGTGCTGTCTTTTTCGATAAGCGAATATTGGCTAAGTTTAATGAAGCCAGAGAAACGGTGCTATTACAATCTCGCAATAACAGTGCGTTAGCAACAGATGTAAGAGATATGCGCATTAAGATGCGCAAACATTTAAGTCGCGAAAAAGCCGGCCTGTTTGATTTAAAACAGTCGCCCGGCGGCATGGTTGATATCGAATTTCTTGCCCAATATTTAGTTTTAGCCTATGCCGCTCGTTGCGGTAAGGGATTGTGCAAATGGTCCGATAATTTACGTATTTTCGAAACATGCCGAAGGCTGGGTTTATTAACTTTGGATGAAGAAAAAAAACTGACGGATGCATATTGTGCACTGCGTGATGCGGCGCACCGCTTAACCTTGAATAAAAAAATGCGGGTCGTTAAAGATAAGCAATTTATTCAGGAAAGACAGAATGTTATAAAAATATGGGATAAATTTTTGGATTGAGAATAGCAAGAAAGCTTAATATACCGAGCCTACTTTAAGTAGGCTCCTATAGTTATTTTGCTTTGATCTGCTGTCAGAGGTGAATTAAACTATTTTTAATAGAAAGAGGCTTCACCTTCCGGGCGTGTTTTAAAACGACGGTGGACCCACATATATTGCTGATCACATTCTAAAATCATTTTCTCAATCTGCTGGTTGGTTTTTTGGGTATCGCCTATCAGGTCTTTACTGGGGAAATTTTCTATTTTCGGATAAAAGACTAATTCATAACCCTGCACACCGGGAAGGCGTTTTAAAAATGCCGGGATCACGCAGCTCTTACTTAAACGTGCGAGTGTACTGGTGCCTGATATAGTATTGGCATTCTCTACTGCAAAAAAAGGTGCAAAAACACTGCTTTTATGATGTCCATAATCGTGATCCGGCGCATACCATAAGGGTGTTCTCTCTTTTAAGGTGCGTAACATGCCTTTAAAGTCGGAACGATCTAACATCGCCTTATTTTCACGCATCCTGCCCCAGTAAAACCAAGAATCTAAGACCGGGTTACGGTGTTTGCGGTAAACTGCTGTAGAAGGTAACTGCAAGCCCGCGGCGCGTCCGCCCATCTCCAGCGTGAGAAAATGCGCACCCAAAAAAATAATGGGTTGGTTGTCTATTTTTGCTTGTTCAATATGCTCGAGGCCACTCACTTTTAATAATCCCCGCACCCGCCAACTCGGCCAAAACCAGGCCATTCCTATCTCTAAAATGGCAATACCGGTATTTTCAAAATTTGCCTGCACTTTTTTAGTGATTTCAGCGGGGCTTAATTCGGGAAAGCACAACTCTATATTTCGGTAGGCAATTTGATATCTGGATTTAGCAATCCGGCCTGCAATCCGGCCCAGAAATTTACCGATGGAAAGGATAGTGCCATAGGGTAAAAAAGAGCTTAAAAAAAGTATCAAAATGCCCAACCAGGTCAGCCAGTATTTGGGGTGGCAGAAATGCAGTTGTAGTTTGTAAGCGCTCATAGTTAATCACCAAAAAAAAGAATAAAATTATTCTACCTAATACCAAACGCATTAATCAAGTGAACAGATTTATTATTCAAAATCATCACGACTGCTTTGTGAGTGTCAATTTTGCTTTTTAAGGGATTGATCATAAATTTAATGCGTTTGGTATAATTATCTGCTAAATGCATATTTTGCCGGCTTTTTTCTACAAAGCTTTTTCTATAAAGCCATGTCGTGGGCTGCTTGGGCAATCGCCCGCAGTTTATTTAATGAAACTTTAAAACCGTTTTGTTCAGGCAGGACAAAATAATGCACCGGACGCTTATAACTGCTGAGCTTATCCTGCAGGTAAATCTGCAGTTGCTGTTGTTTAATCTCACCCTTTCGCCAATCAATAAAAGCGACCGGACATTGGCCAAAAACAGGATCCGTGACAGCGACAACATAAGCCTGTCTAATATCTGCAAAACCTAACAGCAGTGATTCGAGTTCTTCTGCCTGAATATTTTCTCCGCCAGAGATAATTAATCTGTCTGTACGACCGGAAACGATCAATTCATTGCCAATTAAGGCGCCTAAATCTTTACTGGCAAACCATTGCTGCAGAGGCAAACGACTGGCTCCTAAATCACCATTAAAATACCCCACGAAACGCATTTTTCCACCTAAGCAGATCTCATCATTTATTATTTTGACCTGCACATTGGGTAGCAGGATCAATTTTTTACTGTTGGTGGAGGTGGCAACCTGTGAGCTCATCTCACTTAAACCATAACTTAAATGATAAACAAATCCCCGTTGACTGGTTTGCGCTAATAATCTGTCAGAAAAAAGACTGCCGCCCAATAGCAGGTGTTTAATTGAGAGTGTTTTTTCCTGAAAATCTAAGCTGCTTAATAAACGATAAAGTTGCGTGGCAACCAAAGAAAGGTGGGTTATTTTTTCTTTTTTTAATAAAGTCACACTGAGTTTTTTGCTGCTTACAACCAGCGTGGCGCCGGCTATCAATGTACGGATCACCGTTGCGAATCCGCTGATATGAAACAGGGGCAATGATAATAAGTTTCTATCTTTTGCCTGTAAGACAATACGGGATTGTGATCCAATAGCACTATAATAATGGTTGCTAAAACAGTGCATGACCGCCTTTGCCTGGCCACTGCTCCCCGATGTAAAAATGATATTACATACCCTTTGAGAGTCTATTTTTAGGGTCGCAGAAGCCGTATTTTCCTCCCGGGAAATTGAAAAATCTATTGATAAACTGCTTAAATTCGGATGTTTTTCCGGTTCTGCAAGCCAGATAAAATCACTTTTAAGAATACTTAACCGTTGCTCTATTTCAGGCGCACTAAAACGCGGATTTAAAGGGCAGAAAATAATCCCTAAGCGGATGCAGCTGAGCTGCAATAAAATCAGCTTAAGCGAGCTTTCCGAGATACAAACCAAACGATCTCCCGCTTGTAACTGCAGATTCAGCAGTTCGCTGCTTAACAAGTTGAGGGTGCTGTCTAACGCTTGGTAGGTGAGCAACACCTCGTCAGTCTGAATGGCTAGCGCATCCGCGTTTATGATGGCCTGATGGCGTACAGGGCAAACACTCAGTTGCTTGTCCATACACACTCCAACTGTTTAACTTGTTGACTAAGGGGTGTCTTTTTATCTAACTTTTGATCTAACATTTTATATAACAGTTCACTTTCAAAAAACTTCAACGTATCCAATCCGCAGGAGATATCGACCTCTTTTGACCATTGACCGGCAACAGAAGCCAATTGTTTTAAACCCAACGGAGATTCAAATGAAGAGCTGATGCTGACACTTAAATGAAATTCTTTGGCTATTTTTATAAAATAATTCAGGCGCGCAAATGAGCCGATCAGTGTCGGTTTCAGGATCAGCGTCTTGAAACATGGCTGGTGCTGATAGTGGAACTGCGGTTGCTGCAGGGTTTCATCTAAAGCAAGCTGCACCTGGTAACGCTCGGCCAAGGCAATATTATCGTTTAAACTGGCTGTTGGCTCTTCAATATGATCAAGCACCTTATGATTGATATGGGCAAAAAATAGATCGGCCTGAGCAAAAGACCAGCTCTGATTCGCATCACAACGTATCAATAAATTATGATTGAGGGCGCTTAAGGCTGAAAAAAGGGTTATATCCTCTGCGACTGGCTGCCTGGCTACTTTAAGTTTGATCCTATCGGGCTTATTTAACTGCAGATACTGCTTAAGCACATTATGGTTATCACCCTGTAACAATGGGATGCTTGCCGCTGTTTTAAATAATTCTGAGATAGGTAGGTTGTGCACAATACAGTCAAGTGCAAATGCCACACTGGGGTATAACGTCATATCGTTTTGTTTATTTAGAACCGCTGTATTTTTTTCATTTTGGTCTAACGGATGGTTATTTAGAACCGTTATCATTTGTGCTATAGCCTGTTGCAGGCTTTCCCTGCTAAAACCCGGTAAAGGCGCGATTTCAGCAAAGTTAAATTCTCCGCTGTCATTTTCTACCTGCAGGATCACCCCCTCGCGCGCGCGGAGCTTCATTCCTTTAAATAACAGCGGTGTTTTAAAGGGTAGCCGATAGCGAAATAGTTTAGCCTGCTGAAATATTGGAATATTGATAGTTTGCTGCGTATCCTGCATCTTCATCACGCTTGATAATGCAGGGTGACACGGGAGGTTAACTTGGTCACCAGTTCATAAGCTATTGTGCCTATCTTTTGTGCGACCCTTTCTGCGGGTAATCCCTCCCCCCAGAGTGTCACATCGTCGCCGACTTTATCCTGATTGCCTAAGCCTAAATCAACCGTGAGCATGTCCATCGAGACGCGACCGACAATCGGGACTATTCGCCCGTTGACAAGGACGGGTGTGCCCTGAGGTGCTAAACGCGGATAACCATCACCATAACCCACGGCCACCACGCCAAGCCGGGTATCCTCCTGGGCTGTCCAACAGGCGCCGTAACCGACACTTTCTCCCGCTTTATGTTCACGTATTGCAATCAAACATGATTTTAAGGTCATTACCGGCCGTAATTGTAAGTCCTGTGCTGATCTGTCGGCAAAAGGTGACATACCATAAAGGGTGATTCCCGGGCGAACAACATCAAAATGCGCTTCGGGCCAGGCAAAAACGGCCGCTGAATTTGCCAGTGATTTTAAGCCGCTATCAGCTTGAATATGCTCTTTAAATAGGGCGATCTGCAGCGCCGTGGCATGGTTATCAACTTGTTCAGCACAATGCAAATGACTTATTAAATTAATCGGTTTTTGGACATTTTTCGAACCCTTTAACAGTTTATAAATGGCATCAAATTGCTGCGGATGAAAACCTAAACGGTGCATACCCGTATCCAGTTTTAACCAAACTTTTAGCGGGTGAGATAATTTTGCCTGGATAATCGCAGCGACTTGCTCCTGCGAGTGCACCACG
>JBLIEH010000132.1:0-6067 GCA_047632875.1 Psychromonas sp.
GCTAGGCTTTGAGGAGGGAAGACGATTATCTCCATATTCCTGTAATCGCCGGGTCGAATCGACTGAGCTGAACCCCTTTTCTTTAGCATCTATATACATATAAATTGTTGCCTTTACAGAGTTCCGGACTGTCACAAAATACGCTAGGTAAAGAGATTACCAGGTGTTTAAAGTTTAGCTTATGACTATTTATTCTTTAAAGCTGCATGAGCTGCTGCCAAGCGTGCAATGGGAACCCGATAGGGCGAACAGGAAACATAATCGAGACCAATTTGATGGCAGAATTCAACACTCGAAGGCTCTCCGCAGATTCCAACTTTCAGACCGGGCCGGGTCTGTCTTCCCTTTGCAGTTCCTATTATCACCAGTTACCCAACCCCGGCGCAATCCAACTTAACAAATAGAATAAGGCCTGTTTGATAAAAATTAATTTTCAGTACTTTAAGATAAATTAATGATTAAATATTGATCTATGTATTAAGTATAAGTGTGATTGGAAAACGCAAAATAGTTACTTAATAGCAAAATAAATAATTAGATAAGCACATTGTAAAACAGGCAAAACACTTAAATTTTAGCTTTAAAGGGAGGGTTTATGTTTGAATTTATTTTGAAGAAAAAAGCAGCTTTCCGCGTCCACAATTCGAGTGGGCGGCATTAACTCTATTCAGGCCATCCGAATAGTGGCATTATTTGAATAGGAAAACGCTCCAGCTCAATAACGCCACAAAAGTAGTCTGATATTATTTAACTATCAGCGGAACCATTGAACGCTTTTTTAAAATCGGAACCAATAGGATCCTGAAAAACTCGCAAGCCAAACTCAGGAATAACAGCTAAAATATGGTCAAAAATATCCGCTTGAATCCCCTCATAATTAACCCAATTTTGGTCGTTACTAAAAACATAAACCTCAATGGGTATGCCTGTAGCACTTGGCGCTAACTGCCTCACAAGGAAAGTCATCTCGTTATGTATTTTTGGATTTTTTTCCAAATAAGCGTACAGATATGCCCTAAAGGTTCCTATGTTGGTGATCCGCCTGCCATTAACAAGGTTACTTAAATCCTTTCCTGTATCTTTATTGTAAGTATCTATCTCTTGCTGTTTATTAAATAAATAATCTTTAAGAAACTCAATTTTCATAAAAGACTCGAGCATTTCTTGATCACAAAATTTTACCGAGGTCATATCAATTGAGATGGATCGCTTGATTCTGCGCCCTCCCGACTCAGACATTCCTCGCCAATTTTTGAACGACTCGGAAATCAAAACATGTGTAGGAATGGTAGTGATGGTTTTATCCCAGTTTCTTACCTTTACCGTATTAAGGGTTATATCAATCACGTCACCATCCGCACCACGACTTGGCATTTCCAACCAGTCATCAATACGTAACATATCATTTGCCGTAATCTGCATACCGGCCACGAATCCAAGGAGCGTGTCTTTAAATACGAGTATAATGATCGCCATCATCCCGCTCATGCCTAAAAATAATGCCCAAAGATCCTTGCTCAACAGAAGTGAGATGGAGGCGACCGTTGTAAAAACCCACAGAATAATTTTTAGCACTTGAATATAACTGTTGATTGGCCGATGCTTTGACATTTTATAACTGCGGTAAATAGTATCAAATGCAGATAGCAGGCTATGAATAACAAGGGCAAAGGCAAAAAGCAAATACAGCGAAGTAAACTTATGAACATTAGTTAATAGCAGCGGGTAATCATCTGCTGGAAAAATTATTTTTGACCCCACACTAAAGACCAAAATGGGAATCAGGTGAGACAATCGAGTAAAGACATGACAGTTGTAAAAGATGTTATCCCATCGCGTTTTAGTGTTCCCAATAAAATTTTTAACAAAAATAGTTATTATTTTTTTGGTTATATAATTGGCGACTATCGAGACCAATATAAGCACCAACAGCATTGAGATAACTGAAATTTCTGTTACTAATTGTTGATCTGAAAAAATTGTTTGATACTTGGTAATAACGGCATTAATCATCAATTAACCTTATCCTGTCATGTTTATTCAACAATATAATCTATTAGTAAATGACTGTTCTTATTTTTTACAATAAAACCAACGCCAAGTGTAACTTAGTTGTTCATAACTGTGGAATTTACAAGCAGTTATCAACAAAAAAGCCCTACAATAATATTGTAAGGCTAACAAAGCGCAGCAATAAAAAACAGGTTTTAACCTTTATATTATTAAGCTAACTCCAGTCTTACCGCCTCTATCATAGCTTCGGGCTTACTTAAATACAGGGAATGGTTCAATAACACCGCCTTTTCATCCACGGTTAACAATAATGCGGGGAAGTTGGTAGTTTTCATAAACTCTTGAACTTCGCTTATATCAGACAGGGTATATTCAGATTCACTGGTTAATTCATCTTTGAATATTTTATTCGGTGGTGATAACTTAAACTGCTCGATAATCTCATTAAAATCGTGTTTACATCCGAAGGGATTACCTTCGATAAAGTGGGCTTTCTGTAATGCGTTTAAGACGCCTAATTCTTTCTCTGGTTGTTTATTTTGCAGCCAAGCCATTAAGTTAGCAGTCATAATCGCACTTTTAGGACTATCGACAAAACGCTTATACTGTTGCCCAAATTTCACTTTACTTTCTTTTGCCACCCGGCTCATATTCTCATGGCCAACACAATCACTGCCATCATAGTGAGCACAATGCCATAAATGGATTGTTATTTCAGGGTATGATTTTTCGATTTCATTAACTATAGCAGTACTCGCGTAGCTCCACGGGCAGTGAGAATCATATATAAAAAACAATTCGGGGGTCATTCAATTAATCCTTTTTACTAAATAGATTTGAGACCTGACGGGTCACAGATTAAGGTATATTTTAATGCAAATGGGTGCATAGCATAGAGATAATATATAAGCGTTCGATTTTTGTTAGAAACGAAGAACATTAATGGATTAGGTATTATCCCTTTATTGAGGGGCGATGCAATGCTGAATAAGGCATTTATCCAGCTAATTTTATTACCCCCCTTTAATTAAACAATATTTTGCTTAATTAAATAATCAAGTCCCGCCGTTATCGCCGCAACTTGCGCATTGATACAATCTTCCCCTGTCATATTAGGGCTATCGGGATAAACCTCTGTTGTTGTGCAATAAAGTGCGTTGGTAAAACCACTGCACAGCCCTAATTTTTTGCTGTCATAATGAATGACGCCCTCTTGGCTAATAGACTCTCCTATAATTTTTCCATTGCTATCCGCAGGGGCAATATGAGTCACTTTTTTAACCGATTCAATAATAGCACGTTGGAAATCATGCCTGGGATTATTGGTATCTGCGACCAGATAAAAACCGTCGGGAATATCCCAAATAGCTTGTTCAACGCCATCTCTAGCAGTTAAAGCAGGTCTAAACTCAGTGTTATCTGTATCCGTTGTTTCGTGTAAATCAATATGTGCCACAAAATTTAAATCGTTCTTTTCAACATATTTCATTAAGTGAGAGGCCTCAAGAGAGGGGCTTGGCTGATAAAATGACCTATTGGGATCTATCGCATCTGCATTCCAACGGTTAATCGTTTCATAACCCCAGGGACTGATGCAGGAGGCGACAGCAATATTGAATTTTTCAGCATATTTACGGGCATGTTCCTCGATAAAACGTATTGCCCCGTGGACACCGCTAGTTTCATAACCATGGACACCACCTGTAATCAAAATTGAAGGTTTATTAGTATCCCACGCGTGGGTTGTCACGATATAAAGTGGGTAGTTATAGGGTGGATAACAAAGTTCACCATATTGCTCAACAATAAACTCTTTCGCTAAAGCGGTGATCTTTTTTAGTACATTATTTTGATATGAACGTCGAATGGACTGTTTTTTTAACCAGGCTAATTTTTCTTCCGCTTGCCATTTTGGGGGACCTGGCGTTAATAAATCTGTTTGTTGATCTTTCATTATATTACCTTACTGGCGGTGCGAATGAGTTTATAAAATACGCAGATCTATGCGATTTAGATAAGAGAGATTGTAAGACAATACAATTATTTAAAATTACCTGCAAATCAATTAGTAAATAAATTTTATTGAATATTACCCAGCCGTTAATATTCAATAATCACAACCGTAAAAACAGATAAACAGCCTGACGGGATAGGATCAGCATGGTAAATATTGAAGTTAGAAAATCCTCTCCTACAGTTCGCATGCTGAGTTTATTAATTATAAGTATTAATAAATAAATTAAAATATTTCAGATGAGCAATTGGTTAGCATCATTGCAACTATTCTGACACTGAGGTAACAGTCATAAATGTGCTAGGAAATAATATAGCAGCTAGCTAAAGTCAGTTAACATTAGTATTTACATATTATTTTTCTTTTAGGAACTGCGAGGTAATTTCATCTACGCTCTGGTATTTAAATAAGGGATCGAATGCAGCATGGTCATCATCGTGGCAGTCTGAACAAAGTTCTTTAGGATCTTCTATTTCATGGGTGATATGACACTCTGTGCAGGGCATATCTTCCTCGTCACGATGTTTTATATTATGCCATTTACCTTCCAGCAGCCCATATTCATCATGACATTCAATACAGCTGCTTTGTTCAAAATCCAACCATTCAGAAGGTTCCTCTTTTTCATGGCAGGCGCCCGCACAGTCTTGATCTTTTAGATGAAAATTAGCTAAGTTATCCTGATCCGGATTAGGTAAGTCTGCGGCCCCGGCCATAGCTACCCAACAAAGCGCGAAACTGAGCAATAACATTTTTAATAAAGTCATAATAAGTCATCCCTGCTTAGTCATATTTTGTCAGTCTCATTGAGAGAAGCTAAATGTTTTTTATATCGCATCTGGAAGTGCGCCCTAGGCTGGCGTCATTTGCCCGGCATAAAGAATAAACATCCTTAATGACATCACCCCCACCAGAGTCAAGATGGCACTACTCAAGATGAAAGTATTACTATGTTTAACCTTAATCGAAGCAACTTTATTCATCATCAAGGGTAAAATAATACCAATACCAATCACGCCAACCCAAAAAATACTCGCCCAAAAACCTCCTGAAATAGCGGCATCGATAGAGACTTTATCCATTTCACCTCCAAAGTTCATACCAATAATGAGTATTATCAGTAAGACCAATTCGGACCAAACGATAGGCTGCTCTAAGCGATGACTTAGGGTCATGCCTGAAGTATTTACATTGGCGGAGAAAAATGTCGTCGCTAATAAAATGGTCGCTGCAATGCCCGATGACAAACCAGAAGCTAAAAAGAGTAAGGGTAGAACAGGTTGATTAAGCAAAGGATATGAATTTAAAGCAGAAAGCAAAAATCCCGTGTACACACCAAGCAGAACAGCCAGTACTGCAATAACGAGTTCAAGTTGCCTCTCGACCTTGGCGATTAAATCCCATAACCACAAAACACCGGGTATTTTCACTGCCCAAGGCATAAAACGCGCCAGCAGTGTTTCCAGCTCCTTCCTGAAGACCAACGCTATCCATGCAAATGTGGCTATCTGATAGACGATAAACAGCGTGACACCCCGCCCCATTACTGAGCTTGGGTTAGAAAATTGATAAACAATCACCTTCCAAAATGAGAGGGGTTTAGTTAAATCAAATATCAGGATCACTAAACCAAAAATAACCATACTCGGTACAAGGATTGCTGCCGCTATAATCAGAGGGTTTTTTGCCGCCTTCTCCGCCGAGGGTAATTGCCATTTAATAACCAGCGCCAAACACATTGCCCCGGAAGAGATCCCCAGAACAAACAGATAAATTGCGATAGGCCAGTGCCATACAAGGGAGTCAAAATGCAGCGCCTGTTGTAAACTCTCCATCATAGCTCAATCTCCCCTTTCAGATCGGGCACCCTAAACATTTTTGGTTTAGTACCCAGATGTTTTTTATATCGGTAAACTGTTTTTTGTTGCAGAGTTTTAACAATTTCACTATTTGGATCATTGAGGTCACCAAATACAAGTGCTTGCTGCGGACATGACTGCACACAGGCTGGTAATTGCCCTTTTGCAAGATTAGTGTCGC
>JBLIEH010000133.1:0-6013 GCA_047632875.1 Psychromonas sp.
ATCAAACAATCGCACTATTTCAAAAGATAAATGTTTCGGTGCTTGATGATCTGGTTTCTGAGTTCGCAGCTGCACCCACATCAGCCGGTTTGGAAACCTTCTTCTCGTCAATACTTTCACTTCAGGGGGAAACAAAAGAGAACGCAGTAAAAGCGTTAATTGACTATGCAAATGCCAATAAGCAAGATCCGTTATTTACGCTTATTTTAGAGCTTTCAGAGCAGCATCCGGGCGACATTGGTTTGTTTACCCCATTAATGCTGAATGTTATCACCCTGCAGCCCGGTGAAGCGATGTTTCTGTATGCCTGTACGCCACACGCGTATCTTAAAGGGACGGGACTTGAAATCATGGCAAACTCAGACAACGTTTTACGTGCTGGGCTAACGCCAAAATATATGGACGTCGCAGAGCTGGTTTCCTGCACTAAATTTGAAGCGATTCCTTTTGATACGCTGCAGTTTAGACCTGAAGAAAAACAGGGTGGTTTGTATTACGATATTCCCGTTGATGATTTCAAATTTGCACTGTTTGAAGCTGTTGATGATTTAACCATGCAGACACAAAGTGCAGAGATCTTAATTGCCTTGGATAGCGACGTCAGATTAACTCATTCGAACGGTGAAAGTGTGACTATAGCAAAAGGCGAATCGGTCTTTATTCCTGCCTATGCGAAACAATACCAGCTAACCTCTAAAGGCAGAGTTGCACGCGCATTTAACTAGTTGAGTTGGGGTTTCAGGATTATTGATCTGATCAAATGCTTAAAACCAAAAAAAGACCGTAAATTTAGGGGCTATTAAGTCAAACTGTGGCTACTCAAGTGATTGAGTGGCCATTTTTCATTAATAATACCCATAAATAAAGGGTTTTAACCTACCTGATGTGGTCATAATCGTACGAGGAGTCTTTATAAAACAGTAGGTTAACGTCATTTTTTAACATTTATACTGTGCTATTAGGTAGGGGGTATAGATGAATAATGAACCAATCGTTTTTCTAGACACTGAAAATACTGGCTTAAGCCTACAAAAGGGCAATCTAGAGTCATTGATATTGCTTGTATTGAATGTGTTTCTGGGAATTATACAAGGTCAGTTATTCAAGCAACCTTTGAGGGGGGCAGGCAAACCTCCAACAAAGAAGCTCACTTTGTTCGTTAAGCAGACCTTAATGCTTATTTAGTTAAAGACTGCTGTTCCGACAAAGCAGACATTAACCTCGTATATAACTTAGATGAAATAGAGTATTACTTGTAAGGCGCTTTATTTAAGATGAAAAAGTGAGGTTATTTCATATATTTGGCAGTAAATCGGATAAATTTATAAAAACATTACTGAACGATGAACATCGAACAGTACTGTCAGATAGTAAGTTAAAAACGCTAAACTTGATATATTAAGGATTTAAAATCACAAAAGCTAAGTGTAAAACAATGATGGAGGCAAACTCAATGGCGGATGATTTGGGCAAGATAACAATAATATGAATAGATATTGGTATTTTTCATCAGTAGGTTATCGCCTAATTGGCTAGGACGCAGTTGGTTGACAATGTCAATTAAATCTATAATGTGTAAAATAATAGAGTTGATAATAGATTACCGGAGATTTAAATGAGTAAACAAATACAACGTATTATTGTCATCACAGGTGGAACTGCGGGAATTGGATATCAGAGTGCTAAAGGTCTTGCTAAAAAGGGAGTGAAAATTTTCATTACAGGACGAAATCAAGAACGAGGAGAAAAAGCCCAACAAAGTTTAATTGCAGAAACTGGAAATGATCAAATTCAATTTGTGGTGGGTAATGTATCTTCAATTGCAGGAGTCGACTCACTAGCGAGCTTACTTATTGAAGAGGTCGATCATATAGACGTACTCATAAATAATGCTGGTTACCTAGGTAGTGAATTTAGAAAAAATGATGATGATCTTGAAATGCATTTTGCTGTTAATGTGCTCGCACCTAGACGCTTCACACTTGCGCTTTTACCGCTACTTAAAGTAGGAAAAAATGCAAGAGTTTTAAATATTACTGGAGGGGACAAACCTGCTCTAATAGATATAGACAACCTTCAAGCAGAGAAAGGATTTAAGGGGTTGATGACTTATACCCATTCGAAAAGCGTGATGGAAGCCATGTCGATGGCCTTAGCAAGTGAACTTGAACCTGAGGGGGTATCTGTCAATGTTATTTTCCCTGGGAGAGCTTCGACAAATATGACCAATTCCTTATCTATGAAATCTCTTCCAGGACCTTTAAAATTAATGTTTCCGATCTTCAAGTTTCTGTTTCGGGAGGACGGAGGAAAGAGTGCAACAAAAGCAGCACAGTCCACAATCTGGGGGGCATCCACTCCTGACTTGGATGGAATGACCGGGTCATATTTCGATACAAATATAAAAGAACAAAAACTTCATAGCACTGCATATGACCTGAAAGTTCAAGAACGCATTGTTTCTATAATAAAAGCGGCACAAAATAAAAAATCCGTTGATAGTTAGGGAACCACTTTACAAGCAAGTTTAACAGAACAAACAAGACAGATATTGATCCTCGACTCCTATCTCGTTCGGGTGTTGAGCAAGCCGGTTCTGGATGTAGTGGCTAAGTAATTTTGGCCACTAACTTAGAGTTATTTCTATCTCGATTATGTGTGTATAGGTTGAGTGCAATCACACTGCACAATCACAATTTTGTAGTGGCTTATTCACTGTAGCTCATCCAATCGAACAGGGAAGTAATCCTTACCATATCAACTCATCTTCTATTTCTAGGTTAGAACTCTGAGTATAATTTTCTAGGGATAAATGTCTTCCAATAGAGGTAGAAAAGCAACTTATTTAATGTCCGCTTTAGGCTCAGAGTTGACCTTGGCAAAAGTACCGATAATGTATTCAATGTGGCAGTTACGGCCTCATTAATCGACTTGTGCTTTTGATAAGAATACTAAACTCCGGATCTAAACTTATAGAAAACATCCCTAAATTATTGAATTTCAATGACTCCTCGTACGATTACAAGCTTATTTAAGAGCCTTTTTTATCGATTCTATTGGGCTACAGAAACAAAAATGGCTATTCATATTCATGAATAGCCACAGTTTGACTTAATAGCCCGTCAATTTAGGCGGTCTTTTTACGAGTTTGGGAATAATAATTATATTGCTTAGGGCTCAAAGCGTTTATGCATAAAGGCGTAATAGAGTACCGGGATTATTACTAGGGTTAATATCGTTGAGATAAAAATACCGAAGATCAGGCTGATTGCCAAACCGCCAAAAATGGGATCATCAAGAATAAAAAACGCCCCAATCATAGCCGCTAATCCGGTTAAAATAATAGGTTTGGCACGTACTGCCCCCGCATTAATAACCGCTTCCTGAAAAGGTTTACCATTGTTTGTTTGATGATTAATAAAATCAACTAACAAAATAGAGTTCCTGACAATAATACCCGCCAGGGCGATCATCCCGATCATTGAAGTTGCTGCAAATTGTTGGCCTAACAGCGCGTGCCCGGGCATGACGCCGATAATGGTTAAGGGAATGGGCGCCATAATAATAAGCGGCACCAGATATGAGCGGAACTGTGCTACCACTAACAGATAAATCAATACCATGCCAACCCCGTAAGCAATGCCCATATCCCGGAAGGTTTCATAGGTTATTTTCCATTCACCATCCCACAATATCGCGACTTCTTCGGTACCCTTAGGTTGGTTAATAAGATATTGATTTATATCTAAATCATTCTCTTTGATGGTGTCGTAGATGGAAAACATACCATATAACGGGCTGTCTAATTTACCGGTCATATCCGCCGTCAACATGATCATCGGGATCATGTTTTTATGCATGATAGGTTTATCCATCAGTGTTTTATCAATCTCAATTAGCTCGGAAAGAGAAATTAATTTACCATTTTGGTTGGCGAGTTTAAGGTTTAAGACCTGTGCTAAATCGACCTTATCCCCCTCTTTTAGTTGCAAGCGAATGGGGATGGCATACTTTTGATTATCGCTGTGCAGGATATTAATATCTTTGCCGCCAATGGAAGTTGCTACGGCATCGACAATATTGGCATAGGGCACCATTAATCGTGCAGCTTTACTGCGGTCAATATTTACCTGCCATTTTTGCTGATCCTCTGGATACATAATATCAATATCAACCACATCTTCAGCGCCATGAAATAAGCCCTGCAGCTGTTTGGCTGTCTGTTCCCGAAGTGCCGTATTCGGGGCATAAACTTCTGCCACAATCGGCGACCATACGGGCGGTCCGGGTGGCACTTCGACGACCTTTACATTGGCCTGATAAGGCTGCGCTATTTTTTGCAGTTGACCGCGAATACTGCCCGCTATTGTATGGCTGTCGCGCTGCCGCTCACTTTTATCGGTAAGGTTAACCTGAATATCACCGAGCTCCTGGGTGCTGCGCATATCATAATGGCGCACCAGGCCGTTAAAGTTAATCGGCGCCGCGGTACCTGCATAGATCTGAAAGTTTTTTATTTCAGGTACCTCTTTGACTACGTTACTTAATTCCACCAGTAAACGTTGGGTTTCTTCGATCGGACTGCCTTCGGGTAAGTCAACCATGATTTGAAATTCTGATTTATTATCAAAGGGTAACATCTTCATCACCACCAATTTGGTGAGTGGTAGAAGCACCGATAACAGGATTAAAATAATCACCACAATAAATAAAATCCAACGCGCCATTTTTGCTTTTTTGCCGAGAATAAAGGGGCCAATTATTTTCTGGAATAAGCGGGCCATAAAATTTTCTGTGAGCGGCTGTTCTTGCTCGCTCGCGTTAGTGATCGCTGTTTTCTTCGGCGCGTGATGTTTTAATAATTTTCCGCTTAACCAGGGTGAAAGCACAAAGGCAACAGCTAATGAAATAAGCATTCCCATGCTGGCATTAATTGGAATGGGGCTCATGTAGGGTCCCATTAAGCCACTGACAAAAGCCATAGGTAAAAGGGCGGCAATAACCGTAAAGGTCGCCAATATAGTGGGTCCTCCGACTTCATCGACGGCAATGGGAATGATTTCACTGAGTTTTTGATTGCCCATCTGCATATGACGGTGAATATTTTCCACCACTACAATCGCATCATCAACCAGAATTCCGATAGAAAAAATGAGCGCAAACAGAGAAACCCGGTTGAGGGTAAATCCGTACGCCCATGAGGCAAAAAGGGTGATAGTCAGGGTGATCGAAATGGCTACGCCCACCACAATCGCTTCCCGCCAGCCCATGGTTAATAACACTAAAATGATCACTGCGCTGGTGGCAAAGATAAGTTTAGCGATTAAAGTATTGGATTTATCTGCAGCGGTGGCACCATAATCGCGTGAGATGGTGACCTCAATATTGTCCGGGATCAGGACGTTTTTGATTTCATTAATGCGCGCTGCTATTGCATTAGTGACATCAACGGCATTTTTACCGGGCTGCTTGGCAATCGCAATCGTTACCGCCGGATATAACTTGCCGTCTTTACCGTGTAACACATTTTTCGTTGGAATATCGGCGGACAGATTAACCTCGGCGACATCTTCTAAGTAAACAGGAAAACCATTTTTAACCGACACGATTAATTTTTTTATTTCAGAAACATTTTGTAAGAACTGGCCTGTTTGTACTTTTATCTGTTGGTTATTCTGTATTAAAGAAACCGGTGATGAGCTGGCATTATTACTGGCTAAAACTTGATTGATAGCATCAAAACCAACTCCAAAACCATTCATTTTTATCGGATCAATGCGGACATCGACAATCAGCTGATGCCCGCCAACGGTATAGATATCGCGCGTGCCATGGATATGTTTAAGTTCGCTCTCCAGGCCGTGTGCAACCTGAGTCAACTGCTGTGGGGTGACATTTTTATCTTTTGACCAAAGGGTTAATGAGGAGATGGGCACATCATCAATGGCGCGCGGTTTGATTAATGGCTGACCTATGCCGGCATGCCGTGGCAGTTTATCTATATTTGAATAAA
>JBLIEH010000134.1:0-5885 GCA_047632875.1 Psychromonas sp.
TACATGTTGTGGCCTTGCCGTTAGCGTTAGTCGCATTAGTCTTTTTACACATTGTCGCATTACATGAAGTGGGTTCAAATAATCCCGATGGTATTGAGATTAAAGTGAAAAAGGGAACAGCTTCTGCTGAGGCAAAAGGCAAGTTTACTTTCCACAAACAATACAGCGGCAAAAAAGATATTATGGACGCTATTCCCTTCCACCCCTACTTTACGGTAAAAGATATTATGGGCGTTTGCGGCTTTTTAATCTTATTCTGTGCGGTTATCTTCTTTATGCCGGAAGGGGGAGGTTACTTGATTGAAGCGCCAAACTTTGAGCCTGCAAACGGTTTGAAAACACCGTCGCATATCGCCCCGGTTTGGTATTACACGCCTTTCTATGCCATTTTGCGTGCAATACCCGATAAGTTGATTGGGGTTATGTTCTTTGGTGGTTCGATTGTCATTCTTTTCTTCCTGCCGTGGTTAGATCGCTGCAAGGTAAAATCGATTCGCTACCGTAGTTGGATACATAAAGCTAATATTACTCAATTCGTTATTTGTTTTATCGTCTTAGGGGTACTAGGGGCTTTGCCCGCAACGCCTTTATTAACGATGCTTGCGCAGGTTGGCTCGGTCGGTTACTTCGGTTTCTTTATTGCTCTTTGGATATACAGCAAAAATGAAAAAACTAAACCACTACCAACGAGGTTAACATTCAAATGAAAAAATTAATGATTGCCTTATTGGCATTATTACCGACACTGGTTTTTGCATCGGGTGATGCGGTTCATTTAGATAAAGCGGATTATGATTTAACCGATAAAGCGTCATTGCAAAGTGGTGCTAAATTGTTTATGAATTACTGCGCTGCATGTCATGCGACGGAACATCAACGTTACCAGCGGGTAGCAACAGATTTGGGTATCCCTGAAGCTTTAATGGCTGAGAACTTGATTTTCACTGACAGTAAAATTGGTGAATTGATGAAAAACAGCATGGATCCCGTCTCCGGTGCAAAATGGTTTGGTGCAACGCCTCCGGATTTAACCTTAGAAGCACGGCTTCGAGGCCCGGATTGGATCTATACCTATTTACGCTCTTTCTATGCTGACCCAACGCGTCCTTTTGGGGTGAATAATACTGTCTTTCCTCTCGTTGGTATGCCCCATGTGCTGGAAGAGTTACAGGGTGTTCCTACGGCTATCTATGAAACCACAATGCATGAAGGTGTTGAACATAAGGCCATCATCGGTTTTGAAAGTAACGGTCAGGGTGAAATGAGCTCCGATGAGTATGACAAAGCGGTACTAAATCTGGTAAACTTCCTCGTCTATGCAGGTGAACCAAACAAATTAGAGCGTCAGTCTCTAGGTGTTTGGGTGATAGGGTTTTTAGTTATCCTATTCATTCTTAGTTATTTACTGAAGAAAGAGTATTGGCGCGACATTCATTAATCGTTAGCTTTTACCTTACCTAATTTAATCGGCAGCAGTGGTATTTACCACTCTTGCCTTTTTTGCTTTTTAAACATTCAACATTTTATCCATATTTTAGGGGATTTTCATGGCCGTAGCTGCAAATAAACGTTCTGTAATGACACTGTTTTCAGGTCCTTCAGATTTATATAGTCATCAAACACGTATTGTACTGGCAGAAAAGGGCGTCACAGTCGAAATCACCTTTGCGGAAGAAGACAATTGGCCTGAAGAGTTAGCAGAATTAAATCCTTACAACACAGTACCAACCTTAGTTGACCGCGAATTGGTTTTATACAATTCACGCATAATTATGGAATACTTGGACGAACGTTTTCCACATCCGCCATTGATGCCTGTTTATCCCGTTGAACGTGGTAAAGGACGTTTAATGATGCAGCGTCTTGAAAGTGATTGGTATCCATTAGTGGATATTATCATGAATGGTGATACAGCTGCGGCGGATGCTGCGCGTACAAAACTCCGTGATGCGATTTTATTAGTGGCGCCGGTATTTGAACACTTTGCCTACTTTATGTCAGAAGATTTCACCCTTATTGATTGTTACATGGCGCCATTATTATGGCGTTTACCTGAATTAAATATCGATTTAGGTTTTGATAACGTTGCCGGCATAAAAAGTTACATGGTAAAAGTTTTTGAACGTGAGTCATTCCAGGCGTCAATGACTGAAACTGAGCGCGAAATTAGAGTGGGAGCTTAATGACTACTATGTTAGTGCAGCGGCCGTATCTGCTTCGTGCCTTTTATAATTGGATCGTTGATAGTGAATGCACGCCGCATATCATCGTTGACGCAACCCAAGTGGGCGTTGAAGTGCCTCAGAAATTTGTCGAAGATGGCAAAATTGTGCTTAATGTAGCACCTCAATCAGTCATGCAGTTTTCAATGGATGATGATGCCGTTGCATTTAATGCCCGTTTTTCAGGACAGCCAATGCAGGTTTATGTGCCTTTGTATGCGATCGAAGGTATTTACGCGCGCGAAAATGGCGCCGGAACCATCTTTCCTGAAGAGCCGGCTTACCAGGCTTTGGACAATGCAGTAGAAAGCGCTAAAACAGAAAAAACGGATTCCAAGACAAGTAAGCGACCGACGCTGACTATCGTAAAGTAATCTTATTTTATCTGCTTCAAAAAACAAAAAACCGAGAATTATCTCGGTTTTTTTGCTTTTAGATTTGAGCTTTCAGCTCTGTATTCAGAATTCAACACTTAAAAATCAAACAAAATCAATGGGATCAACATCGATAGACCATCTGACTTTTCGCCCTTCCGGCAGGTTATCAAAGGCAGGTAATGCCCGATTCAGGGTTTGCGTGATTAAGGCGCGCTGCTCACTTTGTAATAATAGCTGAAAACGATACTTGCCTGCGCGTCTTTCCATTGATGCGGGAATCGGTCCTAAAATTAATAACTTATCAAGGCAGTTATTGTTGATGCATATTTGTTTCAAGGTTTGCTGACATAAAGACAGAAAATTTTCGGCCAGGGTGGCATTATCTGACTCCGCTCTTAATAATGCTTGAAAGGTACTGGGTGGTAACTGCGCAAGCTTACGCTCCTGCAGGGCATTACGGGAAAATTCAAAATAACCGTTATTGATAAGGTCCTGCAGTAAACTGTGCTCCGGATGATGCGTTTGTAATACCACTTGGCCCTTTTTTTCTGCTCGTCCCGCGCGACCTGATACTTGCGTAAACAGCTGGGCTAATCTTTCGCTGGCACGATAATCATTACAAAACAGTGCCCCGTCAACATCTATTAATGCGACTAGCGTGACATCGGGAAAGTGATGGCCCTTAGCAAGCATTTGGGTGCCGAGTAAAATTTTATATTTACCGCTGTTGATATCGGTTAAATATTGATTAAAGCTTTCTTTTTTGCGGGTATTATCGCGATCAATACGGACAGTCGGATGATCCGGGAAAAGGCCGTTTAAAGTCTCTTCTAATTGCTCTGTACCCACACCCGTTGAGTTTAATTGTGTCGAGCCACAGTCGACGCATTGATGCGGAACGGGCAGGGTGGAAGTGCAATGATGGCAGTGCAGGTAATTAGCTGATTTATGATAAGTGTAAAATGCATCACAACGCCCACACTTAACTAACCAACCGCATTCATGGCACATTAAGACTGGTGCATAACCACGGCGATTTAAAAATAATATAACCTGATTATTTTTATCCAGGTGTTTTTTCATTAACTCAATTAACTGCGGGGAGAGTCCCGATTTTAGCGGTAAACCCGCCAAGTTAATCAGGCTGTTGGTCGGTGGTTTGGCGTTACCCGCGCGCTCGGTCAAATGCAAATGCTGGTATTTTCCCTGCAGAGCATTGTTCAATGTTTCTAAGGATGGCGTGGCAGAGCCTAAAAGAATGGGGATTTTTTGCAATGCGGCGCGTTTAATCGCAAAGTCACGCGCATGATAACGAAAACCATCCTGTTGTTTAAAAGAAGCATCATGCTCCTCATCTAAGATGATTAAGCCTAAATTTTTAAAATCACAAAATATGCTACTGCGTGTGCCGATAATGATGGCGCCGCTGCCTTGTTTGGCATGCAGCCAGGTATCAAGTTGCTCTCTTGAGTTTAATCCCGAATGTTTAAGATAAATAGGGACATTAAAGCGTGCCTGAAAACGTTTAATAGTTTGCGGAGTTAAACCGATTTCAGGCACTATCACTAACGCCTGTTTACCGGCGAGTAAAATCGGTTTAATAATATTGAGGTAAACTTCGGTTTTTCCGCTGCCTGTTATGCCCTCTAATAAAAAGCAGTTAAATGCATCAGCCTGCTGATTAACGCAGCTTATTGCAATGGCTTGTTCCACGGTTAAATGGGGTTTTTGTGCCGATTCTTCAAAATCAGCCAACCAATTGAGATTGCTAACAGGTTGTTTATCAACGGGTTCAATAACCCCTTTTTCCTGTAATGCCTTGAGCGTTGGGCGACTTATCCCCTGCGCACTTAACTGCTGATTAGATAAGCTTGATTCGCTTAACTTTTGCAAAGCAGCCAGTTGTTTTTGAGCACGCTTAAAATGATCTAAATTAAAATCGTTAGCGGTTAATTGCCAATGTTCATGGCCTTTGAAAACGGCCTCTTTACCCTGGCGCAGTGAAGTCGGCAGT
Source organism: Psychromonas sp. (assembly GCA_047632875.1). Taxonomy (GTDB): domain Bacteria; phylum Pseudomonadota; class Gammaproteobacteria; order Enterobacterales; family Psychromonadaceae; genus Psychromonas. Next base: position 4,614 of record JBLIEH010000134.1, read on the forward strand.
GCCTGCTGAAAGACATCACCAAAAGCATGCTGGTAATAAAAGGCCGCCCAACGCAGCAACGACCAGATATTTTTATCCAATAAGGGGGTTTGATCAATCAACTGGGTGATTTTTTTTAGCTTATCGATGGCGTAATCACATTTCGGATTAACTTCGCAGATAACGCCAATAAGTTGCCTTTTGCCACCAAAGGGCACACGCACTCGGCAGCCTACCAGGTTGTTGGGATCTGTTTTTAGCAGATAATCAGGCAGCAGGTAATCAAATTGTTTATGCAAAGGGATCGCTAATGCAATGCGGCAAATGGTAGGTTGGTCCATACGCTCAGTTATATGAAGATAAAAATCCATTGTAACCTTTTTCACCTAAAGCGCGTGAAAAAACTCCGCTGGAAATTATTTCTGTGCGTATAGCCAAGTCGTTTGGGTATCAATAACAGCAAACGCCTCAAATAGTGCGTTTCGCTGTTATTAATGCAGGGAGGTTAAGCGAGCAGTTTTCTGGCCGCCGCAACGACAATGGAGATTGCACTGACTTCTGTTTTTTTCATTGTTGCCTGATCCGGGATTTCTTGTTGCGTCCGGTTTACTATCACACCGGCAACACAGGCGGCTCGCCAGCCCTGCGAAGCACACATGGTAAAAAGAGTCGATGATTCCATTTCATAATTCAGTACACCTAAATCCTGCCACTCTTTCATTGAACCTTTCAGGTGACGGGTTACACGTCCGGAAACGGTATCGTAACGCTCCTGACCCGGGTAGAAGGTGTCTGAAGATGCGGTAATACCAATATGCGGCTCAATACCCGCTTCGCGGCACGCAGCAACCATAGCCGTAGTACATTCAAAGTTAGCGACAGCGGGGTATTCTAAAGGTGCAAAATGTAAACTGGCTCCATCAAGGCGAACCGATGCCTGGGTAACAATGACATCACCGGGATTAACCTGGGGTTGAATTGCGCCCGTAGTTCCGACTCTCAAGAAGGTAGTAACCCCTAACTGCGCCAACTCTTCGACCGCAATTGATGTCGATGGACCACCTATACCTGTAGAGCACACAACCACTGCTTTACCCCCAATATAAGCCAAATAGCTGGTGTATTCACGATGACTTGCTAGAAAGGTTGCTCCATCCATTAGCTCAGCAATTTTTTTTACCCGATCCGGATCTCCCGGCACTATTGCGAGGCTCGCACCATCGAGCATTTTTTTACTTAGGCCTAAATGAAATACGTCTGACATAATAAAACTCCTGTATAAATTGATAACTT
>JBLIEH010000135.1:0-5878 GCA_047632875.1 Psychromonas sp.
AAAAAGCACTTATTTTTGTTGCACACTGATCGGCAAATACGCCTGCGGTGACCTCTAAGTGATGATTTAACTGCTCACTCTGTACTAAGTTAAATACTGAGCCTGCAGCACCGGTTTTGTAATCCCCGGCCCCATAAACAAGACGCTTCACGCGCGCATGCACTAGTGCGCCTGCGCACATGGCACAGGGCTCTAAGGTGACGTATAAGGTACAGTCGATTAAACGGTAATTTTGGATTTTTTGACCGGCACTTTGTATTGCCATGATCTCTGCATGAGCACAGGCATCATGGTTAACAATGGATAAATTCCAACCTTCACCGATAACCTGCCCATCTTTAACTAAAACCGCGCCGACGGGGATTTCACCCAGAGACTCGGCTTTATCTGCTAAAGACAGGGCGTAGGTCATCCATTTTTCGTCATAGTCTTGCTGTCTGTCATCTGACATCATAAAACCAGTGAATAATAGATTTCAGTTAAGCTGTTCCCGTAAACCAGAAATAACCAACCCGCAACGGCCAAATATGGACCAAAGGGCATTGGCCGACTCAGTTTATCTTTAGATGCTAAGACAATGGCAATACCAATAATCGCCCCGGAAAAAGAGGACAGTAAGATAATAAGCGGTAATGCCTGCCAGCCAAACCAAGCTCCTAAAGCAGCCAACAACTTAAAATCACCGTATCCCATTCCCTCTTTGCCCGTGACAATCTTAAATAGCCAATAGATAGACCAAAGTGTCAGATAACCAAAGGTTGCGCCAAGTACCGAACTGGTTAGATCGGTAAAAGTGCCGGACACATTGATCAATAGACCTAACCACAATAATGGCAGCGTCAGGCTATCGGGTAATAACATGGTATCGAAATCAATAAATGTCAGGCTGATTAATACCCAGGTAAAGACCAAAGCAAATAATAATGGCCAACCAAAGGGCACCAGATAAGCAACAGCCAGCGAGAGTATCGCGGTTAATAATTCAATACTGGGATAACGTTTGCTGATTTTACATCTGCAATGTTTACAGCGGCCCTTTTGCAACAACCAGCTGATCACCGGGATATTTTCCGTTGGTCCGATCAAATGCTGGCAGTTTGGGCAACGCGAATGAGGCAAGACAAGATTAAAGGCATCCGTCTCAATCTTGATATTAGCATCGGGAAAGGAATCGGCACATTCGACTTTCCATTCCCGTTCCATCATCGCAGGCAAACGATAGATCACCACATTTAAAAATGAACCTATCAACAACCCCAGGATAGTCACTATCCCATAGAGATATTGAGGATTATGTTCTAACAAGATTACGATATCATTCATCAAGTTGGCCAACTTCTGTTGCTGTTAATCTGCCTTCGGTGGGCATATTTCATCATCGCTAAAAAAGAAGGCGATTTCTCTTGCAGAAGAAACGGGGCTATCGGACCCGTGCACCGCATTATAACGGGTAGAGTCAGCAAAATCGGCACGAATTGTACCGGCAGCCGCTTGTGTCGGATCGGTTTTTCCAATCATTTCACGATACAAATTTATCGCATTTTCAGCTTGTAAAACCTGTACGACCATCGGACCGGAAGTCATAAAATCGACTAATGGTTGGTAAAATTCGCGGCCTTCATGCTCGGCATAAAAAGCGGCAGCTTGATCAGTAGTTAGTTGCACCATTTTTAGCGCAACAGGCTGTAAGCCAGCTTGTTCAAAACGCTGTAAAATTGTACCAATAAGGTGTTTACCTACGGCGTCGGGTTTAATGATTGAAAGTGTTCTTTCTAGTGGCATAATGAGTACTTAAATATTAATGAATAGAACGCCTAATATAACCATATAATCCCTCACCATCAATAAGAAGATGAATAGATGAAACGCAATCTCACACTTCTATCAAGAACAATGATACTTATTGTTTATTTACCAGCGCTGATTATCCTGATTGCAGCACTAACGACTTTCCCTAAATCTGCGAAGTATTTAACCGTCTTTGATAATAATGAACAGCTTTATTTACAAAGCTGTCCTGAACTCGCGACAGTTAAACCGGCTTCCGGTGCAGCACAAAAACTAGAACTGCCTTTTACCTTGTTAAATTGGAATGTCTTCAAACAACAAAATACAAACTGGCAAAAAGCGCTGCAAAAATGGGGGGAGAAATCAGATCTGCTGACCCTTCAGGAGATCAAATATTCTCCTGCCTTAATAAATTTCAGCGAGATTAACAGCTTGTTTTATTTTCAAAATAACGCTTTCCAATATCAAGATGTTATCTATGGGGTCAATACGCTCAGCAGAGTTGCGCCAAGTTACGTTTGCGGAACACGCTACAGTGAACCCTGGACAATCATCCCAAAGACAGGATTAGCCACTGTCTATCCCTTAGATAACCATCAGGAGTCATTGTTAGTTATCAATCTTCACGGTGTAAATTTCACCTTTACAGCAGCCCCCCTGTTGGATCAAATACAGCCTTATCTGACACTGATTAAATCTCATGCCGGGCCGGTCGTATTCAGCGGCGATTTGAATACTTGGTCTGCTCTCCGCCTAGAGCAGGTTTCGCAAAAATTACAGAAAGCGGGTTTTCAAGAAGCCTTATTTGATAAAGATCAGCGTATTACCGTTTTTGGCCAGCCCTTAGATCATATTTATTATCGCGGGTTACGGGTCATAAATAGCGAAAGCCTGGTCACTAAAACGTCGGATCACAACCCGCTGCTTGTCACTTTCAATCTAAAATAGGCAGCATTAAAATAAGATCATGATAAAAATCAGTGTAATACATAAATTCGCCAAAATAATGAAATGGCCCCACTTTTAATAACAACATAAAAAGAGCTGTCCAATGTATAATATCACCCGTATTCCAGCAGTTAACAAACAATTTTGTGCGCAAATTCAAGCAGTAATAGACAATAAAACCAAACCATTGGGTTCCCTCGGTAAACTCGAATCCGTCGCCTTGCAATTAGCGTTATTACAAAGTCAAAACGCTTCTTTTACATCGCAAAAAATAACCATACCGAAGCCCGTGATGGTCATTTTTGCGGCAGATCATGGCATTGCCGATCAGGGTGTGAGTATCGCCAGCAGTGATGTAACCGGGCAAATGGTCGCCAATTTTATTGATGGCGGCGCAGCCATTAACTGTTTTTGCAGAGCCAATAATATTGACCTTTATATTGTCGATGCGGGGATCAAAAATGCGCTGGACTGTGAGTCTGAGTCTTTTTTTGTAAAACGATTGGGCAGCGGCACGGCTGATTTTTCTTTACAGGCGGCGATGACCCGGGAACAAGTACAGCAAGGATTAGAGTTTGGCCAACAAGTTGTCACTAAGCTGACTGAAAAAGGAGAGAATATCCTTTTACTGGGGGAAATGGGTATTGCCAATACCAGTTCAGCGAGCACTTTAATGTGCGCGTTAAGCAACTATCAAGCGGAACTGTGTGTCGGTAAAGGAACAGGCATAACGGAGCAGCAATATAGACACAAATTAGCCCTGATTAAGAAAGCTTTAACGCGCCTAAGAGAAGAGGATGATCTGCTGACTATTCTGGCGCAGTTTGGCGGTTTTGAAATTGTGCAAATGGTGGGCGCAATTTTAGCCGCAGGAAAGCAGAAAATACCCATTGTGATTGATGGCTTTATCGTCAGCATCGCCGCGCTTGTCGCATACCGTTTAGCACCCAACATACTGGATTATTTTATTTTCAGTCATCAATCCGATGAGCAAGGACATCAATTGCTGCTTCAGGAGATGTCGGCCAGCCCGTTATTATCGCTTGGCTTACGGCTCGGAGAAGGCACTGGCGCAGCCCTCGCTTGGCCATTAATCCAAGCCGCTTGTTACTTTTATAACGATATGGCCAGTTTTGAAAGTGCCGGAGTCACGGTGTGAGCCGAAAAAAAAGTGACTTTCACACTTATAAAGAGATGATCAAGAGAGAATTTAATCTGTTTTTGTTGGCATTAAGCTTTTTTAGCCGGATCCCGACGCCTAAGATCATGATTTATTCGCCTCGTCTGCTCAACCAGGCCAATCGTTATTTTTCATTGGTGGGTTTGTTATTAGCGCTATTGCAAGGAGGATTTTTTTTAATCTTTATACAGATTCTTCCCGCGTCTATCTCCCTGATATTGATGCTCGCTGCGGGACTGGTGCTAACGGGCGCATTCCATGAAGATGGTTTGGCGGATATGGCCGATGGCATTGGCGGCGGATTAAATATTAAGCAGCGTTTAAGCATAATGAAAGACAGCCGGGTAGGCACCTATGGCGTCGTCACCTTAGTCACTATTTTGGCGCTTAAATATTTATTACTCTTAGAGCTCGCACAAAGGGGTTACTTATCGACCGATAACCATCTGTTTTTTATAGCTTGCTTAACCTTGGGATTTTCTCTGTCGCGCGCCGTCGCTGCTAGTTTAATTATTAATACAGCCTACGTCAGTGAACAAAACTCCAGTAAAAGTACCACCTTAGCGAGCGAACAAAAACCACTGGAATTGTTTGTTCTGATGGCTGTCGCTTTATTGCCGGCTTGGTATTTTTCATTTTATGAAATATTAAGCATGATCCTGCTAGTGTTTATTTTCAGGCAGTTATTTAGAGCCTGGTTAATCAATAAAATTGGCGGTATCACCGGGGATTGCCTCGGGGCAGCGCAACAAATTGCCGAAGTTATCATTTACATTGTGCTGCTGGTCAGTCTGACCTTAAATCCGAGCTGAGGATATTTATGATTCATCTAATTATCGGCGGGGCCCGCTCAGGCAAGTCCGCTTTTGCCGAAAAAACGGTATTAAATCAATCTGCTCTTCCTGTGTACATTGCCACGGCAACGGCATTGGATAACGAAATGTGTTCTCGAATAGCCCATCATCAACAGTTACGCTCGTCAAACTGGCAGTTGATCGAGTGCCCTATCGCATTAGATAAACTGTTATTAAGCGAAGCACAACATATTAGCCAAGACACACCCCGACACTATCTTATTGACTGTTTAACGCTGTGGCTGAACAATATTATTTACCAATATGATCAGCAGTTACAGGTGGTCAATTATGAACCCACAAGAGTGCAATACGAGAAGATAAGTGCTGGGATAGAAAACACCATAACGGATTTTATTGAGCAGCTATCTGCTTTTAAGAGTGCCAATATAAACATCACCCTGGTCAGTAATGAAGTGGGCTTGGGCATCATCCCTCTGGGTATTATCAGCCGATTGTTTCTCGATCATTGCGGACGATTAAACCAGAAAGTAGCACAACTCGCAAATCGGGTGACATTAATTACTGCGGGATTGCCTCTCGACTTAAAATCGCCACAGAAGGGATTGTAAATGTCCAGCATAACTCTCTTAAGGCACCCTAAAGTACTTGGAGAAGCCGCTTTATACGGACGCACAAATGTTGCTAGTTGCCCACAAGCTTTTGCACAGGCATCTATCGCCCTGACAAAAATGGCAGAGCAGTTTGATCTTATTGTCACCTCCCCCCTGCAACGCTGCGCTTTATTGGCCGAAAAATTCAGTGAGCAATCCGGACTACCCTTGCTGGTTGAACATGACTTTCAGGAAATTAATTTTGGGATTTTTGATGGCATCCCATTTAATAAGCTGCAAAAGCAGTGGCCTGCGCTCGAGCAATTTTGGGCACAACCGCACAGTGTCACTTTCGAACAAGCAGAAAAACTAGCACACTTCAATCGGCGGGTGGTTGATGCCTGGTTATCTTTATTAGCTTCATCGGCTGATAAAAGGATATTGGTTATCTGCCATGGTGGCGTGATCCGCCAAATCGTTGCTGACTGCTTAGGCTTAAGCTGGCAACAACCCAAGCTTTATCAGAGTTTACAGATAGCCAATAGCAGCACAAC
>JBLIEH010000136.1:0-5865 GCA_047632875.1 Psychromonas sp.
AAACCTCACTGAACGTCCCATTGTTATTGGCATGGGACCCTGTGGTTTATTCAGCGCCTTGATTCTTGCACAGATGGGCTTTAAACCTATCCTGTTAGAGCGTGGAAAATCGGTACATGAGCGCTCTAAAGATACCTTTCGTTTCTGGCGAAAAGGGGAGTTAAATACCGAATCTAATGTGCAGTTTGGTGAGGGAGGAGCCGGTACCTTCTCCGATGGTAAATTATACAGTCAGGTAAAAGATCCCAATTTTCTCGGCTTAAAGGTAAAACAGGAGTTTGTTGCCGCGGGTGCGCCGGCTGAAATTATTTATGTCAGCAAACCGCATATTGGTACCTTTAAACTGGTCACTATGGTTGAACGCATGCGTCGTCAGATCATCGAATTAGGCGGGGAAATTCGTTTTGAAAGCCGTGTTGAAGAAATCCATATTGAGGATTCGCAAATCACCGGCGTGACGCTTAACGGGGGAGAGGTGATTAACTCTCAGCATGTGGTCTTGGCAATCGGCCATAGTGCACGTGATACAGTGCAGATGTTATCTGATAAAGGAGTGCATCTTGAAGCGCAATCGTTCTCGGTTGGATTTCGCATCGAACATAAACAGGATCTGATTGATCAAAGCCGTTTTGGCATCAATGCGGGTCATCCTATCTTGGGCGCTGCCGATTATAAATTAGTACATCACTGCAAGAATGGGCGCAGCGTTTATAGTTTTTGTATGTGTCCAGGTGGCGTGGTGGTTGGCGCAACATCAGAAAAAGAAGCAGTTGTGACCAACGGTATGAGCCAATACTCACGCAGTGAACGTAATGCGAACAGTGCCATTGTGGTGGGGGTTTCACCAAGTGATTTTAATAATGATCCGTTACAGGGCATTGCCTTACAGCGTCAATTAGAGCGTCAGGCTTATATTCTCGGTGGCAGTAATTATGATGCACCGGCGCAACGTGTGGGAGATTTCCTGGCGGGCAGTGAAGCTAAATCGGTTGGACTGGTTGAACCCTCCTTTAAAGCGGGTGTGAAAATGACCGATTTGAGCAACAGTTTACCGGATTTTGCTATTGATGCGCTTCGTGAAGCATTACCCGCATTTGATAAAAAAATACGCGGTTTTGCTGCTGCTGATGCCATGCTCACCGGGGTCGAAACACGTACTTCTTCCCCGCTGCAGATTAAACGCGGGAAAGACTATCAAAGTGTTAACGTTAAGGGGTTATACCCGGGTGGCGAAGGGGCGGGTTATGCCGGTGGTATTTTATCCGCGGGTATTGATGGCATTAAAATAGCGGAAGCTGTGGCCTTGGATATGCTCAGAGAAAAGTGAGTTTATTGATCTAAATTGATCCTGATTAAGTTCGATTTTCTAAGATCTCGGTTCTTTTTTGTTGGGTATATCATTTATTAAGCCCCCAAACCCTAAGCCGATGACGCTTTAAGTGGTTTGGGTTTATCAATATAAACATTAGGGAAGCATATGAAAATTGTATTATTGGATGCAGAAACATTAGGCGACAGTGATTTATCGCCATTTGAAAAATTGGGTGATTTTATCAGTTATCCGCTGACCAGCAAGGATCAAAGATTATTACATATCGGCGATCGGGATGTAATAATCACTAATAAAGTTGTTATTGATCAGGAAATTATAAAGGCTAATCCGCAACTGAAATTAATCTGTATTGCCGCAACGGGGACCAATAATGTTGATTTAATCGCCGCTGAAAAAGCCGGTGTGATGGTTAAAAATGTGTCTGGCTATTCTACCGAGAGTGTCGCTCAATCTACTTTTTCAATACTCTTTCAGTTAATACATCAAAGCCGTTATTATGATAATTATGTACAATCCAAAGCTTGGTGTAATAGTCCGACCTTTACCCATGTCAGCAGGCCGTTTAGTGAAATAAAGGGTAAACGTTGGGGGATTATCGGGATGGGGACAATTGGTCAGCGTGTTGCGGAAATTGCAGCCGTCTTCGGATGTGAAATTTGTTATTTTTCTGCCTCGGGTAAAAATAATCAGCAAGCTTATGCGCAGGTTGATTTGGCAACCTTATTATCCACCTCTGACATTATCACTGTTCATGCTCCCCTTAATGAGAATACTCATAATCTCATTGATCAACAGGCGCTAAAAGAACTAAAGGAAGGGGCTATTGTGCTTAATATGGGTCGAGGTGGGATAATAAATGAACAGGCAATGGCTGACGCTATTGATCAGTTGGGCATTTGTCATGGTACTGACGTGCTAGAGGTTGAGCCTATGGTTAAAGACCACCCCTATTTATCTGTGCAGGCAAAAGAGCGCTTGGTGATCACCCCGCATACGGGCTGGGCCAGTAAAGAAGCAAGAAAAAAACTCGTCGACATGGTTGCTGATAATATTAAATCTGCGAATTTGTAGCTACGGGCTTAATCAATATTGCTGATTACCATTAAGCATAATCTCGTTGATTAAGTTATAAAAATTATTACAGCAGAAAAATAAAAAACACCCTTTATTTATATAAATAAAGGGTGTTTTTTTGGCAATTAAAACTGTTTAACCCGGGAAGAAAATCATTTTTGCCAGGAATAATGCCGCTAAGAACCAAACGCTTGCACTTACCTCTTTGGCTTTGCCGCTCATCACTTTAATGGCTGCATAGGCGATAAAACCAAGCGAAATACCATTAGCAATAGAGAAGGTTAATGGCATCATCAGGGTGACAACAACAACCGGAGCTGCTTCTGTAATATCATCCCAGTTAATTGTTTTTAAACCCTCGACCATCAATACCGCAACGTATAATAATGCGCCGGTTGTGGCATAAGCGGGTATCATTCCCGCCAATGGGGCAAAGAATAAAGCGACTAAAAATAACAGACCAACCGTCACCGCAGTTAAGCCCGTACGCCCGCCTTCAGCAACACCCGCAATACTTTCAATATAACTGGTGGTTGTTGATGTGCCCAACATTGAACCGGCGATTGATGCGCCACTGTCAGCTAATAGGGCGCGATTTAAACGCGGTAAATTTCCATCTTTATCTAATAATTTACCCTTGTCTGCCACCGCAATTAAGGTGCCTGATGTATCAAACAAATCAACAAACAGGAAGGCAAAGACAACACTTATCATACCCACATTGAATGCACCGGCAATATCCATCTGCAGCAATGTCGGCGCAATACTCGGCGGCATTGACATAAGGCCATTATACTCAACATCACCGGCTAAAAACCCGATCAGTGTTATCGCTAAAATAGCGAACATAACACCGCCTTTAACGCGGTAATGTGCCAGTGCTATGGTCAGAAAGAAACCTACACAAGCCAGAATCGCGGGTAAAGCGTGCATATCTCCCAGTGCGATAAGTGTCGGCGGGTTAGAAATAACAATCCCTGAATTTTTCAGTGCAATAAGGGCTAAAAATAAACCAATACCCGCTGCAATGCCTTTGCGCATCGGCATTGGAATAGAGTTTATAATCCATTCGCGAATCTTAAACAGGCTTAACAGTGTAAAACAGATGCCCGACAGGAAAACCGCACCCAAGGCAACCTGCCATGAGTAACCCATATGGCCAACAACCACAAAAGAGAAAAAGGCATTCAGGCCCATTCCCGGCGCGAGTGCAACGGGGTAGTTCGCATATAAACCCATAATAAAACAGCCGAGTGCAGCGGCTAAACAAGTGGCTACAAAGACAGACCCTGAGTCCATACCTGCGGCGGATAACATTTGCGGGTTAACAAAAATGATATAAGCCATGGTTAAAAAGGTGGTGGTACCTGCAACAATTTCAGTTTTTACTGAGGTTCCGTGTTCGCTTAATTTAAACAGTTTTTCGAACATAATAGATCCATATTATATAAGTGGCCCATCTAACGTACTTTAGACAGGAAATAGTTCATGCATAAAAATTGCGGGATTATAAAAGATACAAAAGGATAAGTCAGCTTAAAGCTAATATTTAAAATAATCAGTTCGTTTTGAGGATGATTGAGGTAAAAATGTAAGCTGACCGAAATCAGCTTACTATTTATTATTTTTCAACTTTGTTACTGACGTGAGATTTAAAGACAATACCCTGTTGATTGATGTCTACATCAAATTTCATGCGCATATTGTAATCTTGTAAAAACATCGCCTCGCTGGGGATCTTTTCGCCGCTTAGTTCAGCCGCCGTTATTATGGGGTCGAACATTCTTTTAAAGTCGAATGAGAAAGTGAAAATACCATTTTTAGTCAGTGCTTCACTGCTCAGTAAATCTGCCTGCTGCTCAGATTTTTCGCCATTGTAGATCACCAGATGATTGCCTTTAACGGCCATCTTAGGGGCAATATTTAAGCCCTTGGGTATCAAAGGAAATTCAGATAAATCGACAGCAGTACCATCGGCCGGTAGTTGCAACTGCTGTAGATCCGGGCTAAACATTTTCAAGGAGTTGAGCAGGGTGAGTGGGTTATCCGCAGAATAGCTAAGTAGCGCATCGATACTTTCTAATGCCTGCTTATCCCCATTTTGACTCATACTGTAGTCCAGCACGGCAAGACTAAAACCTTTAAGGCCATTGGCGACACCGCCTGCCATGCCCAGCATCATCGAATAGTTTTGCCCCTGTTGCTGTAAAGAGGTTTGCATTTCTTGTAATGGCGCACATTGATAACTTGGGGTTTTTAAATCCCCTATTATAGTTGCTGCTGCCGAGCTTAATTGGTTGAAATCAACGCCAAAACCTAATGCAAATACATTGTTCTGAATATTTTGTGTGTATTGTGGAATATAACCGCGTAGTGATTGCAGGGCGTTTATAATTGTATGGTTTTTACTTTCGATAACAGTGGACAAGTCCATTGTGGATTGATTGCTTGTCACCGATAAATTCGTATAACCAAATACAGTACGTGGCCAATTATTGGCGATAGTGGTCAACTCTGCTTTACATTCAGCGGTTCTGAAGACTGACAGCGGATTTGCCTGATCCTGTTGCGGAAACATGAGACTCAGGTGACGTGCAAGCTGGTTAGCATTGACAGTGGTTAAGCCCTTTATTATCTCCTGATGATTGATAAAAGCGATATTTTGATCGTTAAAATCATATTTACTTTTGATCTCTTCTAAAATGCCCGAATCGGTAATAGGATTTTCAGCTTTAAGTAAACCTAACGCGCTGGTTAATAATGATTCTTTATTTAATGAACTGTCTAGCGTGACCGTTAATAAGCCGTTATTTTGAGAGATAATCAGCTCGGTGCTTTCTGCTTCTGCCGGATCATTTAAGCGGTAAGCGCGATATTCTGTCTCTTGTATTTTACCCAAACGGTGGGAGTAACCACTTTCCTGTTCTGCTTTATCTAATAAATCCCAAATTGCCTGTGAATTTTCCACTTCAATTTTTAAGACGGGTAATGCACCCAGCATATAAAAATAAGCGCGGATATTATCTGCCAGGCCGAAGGTATTAAGAAACAGCTCTGTATCCGGTAATGATGTTTGGTAACTTTTTGCAACACTCAAGAAAAATTTTGACTGCGGATCGCCTTCAACGGCTATATTTTGCAATGCGCTTTGGTCTTCAGCTGCTTTTAATTGCGGCGAGCTATTTAAATAATCTTTAAGCGGAAAGGGTTTAAGTTGAGCGCTTAATAAGGGGGTGTCAGCAGGCACGTAATCCAGTACATTGTAAGCTGCGGATGAATTTTGCAGCTGCTGGTTAACAAAATACGCACCGGCTCCCGCTGCTGCGATGGCGGTTACTATTAATATTTTTTTCAAGTGTGGCTCTCCTGTTGGTGCTCTATAGCAACTGATGATTAATACCAAAGGAACTAAAAAGGTGATTAGTCTAGCTTGTTAAAATTAACTCTAACTGCGTTGA
>JBLIEH010000137.1:0-5739 GCA_047632875.1 Psychromonas sp.
ATTTAACGCGTGTATTTATGGGGCATATTCGGTGTGAAGGTGCAAAAGCGATGATTTTATTTCAGTTGCAAGATCAACTCTTGGTTATTTTCAATCATCCGAGCCAAATTGTTGTCTGGCCCGTATTAAAATTTATTTAATAACAAAGAGAATTTGATGCAATTTGGCTCAGGCAGAATAACTTCTATCTGGTAGCCATTAATGGCACATAGTTTTTCTACAATTGCTAAACCTAGCCCATAGTGTGCGTTATCTGTACGTGATTTATCTATTTGGTAAAGAGGCTTAAACAGGTGAGTCAATTGTTCGGGAGAAATCGGGTGATTGAGATCATTTTGTAGGGTTATTTGAGAATAACCTTGGCTATTACTTTCTATTACTAAACTAATAGTTGACCGGGCAGGGCTGTAAAACAGCGCATTTTTAAGCAGATTGCCGACTATCATATTAAAGCTAATGATATCTAAATTGACTGTACCCTTTGCTAATAAATTGCTTATCTGTACTCGCTCAAAGACATTGGGCTCTGTACTGCTCAACGCCTCAAGTATTTCATTAATTGCAGTTAGCAGTTCTATATCCGCATTTTGCTGCTTTAACAGATATTCATCACTTTGATTTAACATCATTAAGTTATTAACAATCTGCTTCATTCGCTCGGCGATGGACAACATATCCTGAGAGTAACTGTCTGAAATTCTGTGATCCTTTGGATATTGAATAGACATTTCGCTCAAGCTGATAATCTCTGAGATAGGTGTTTTTAGTTCATGGGCAATATCAGCCGACAAACGTTGCTCTTCTTGCAGACTTTGTTGTGAAAATTCAATGAAGCGTGATAATTCTGCGCGAATTGGTGCAATCTCGACATGTTCATCTTTTAATTTTTTCAGTGATGATGAAGATTTATCAACCTTTAAACGAGCTATTTCCTCATTGAGTAAGCTCAGCGGCTTTAACCCTTTATCAATTTGAAAACTAACCAGGTAGCGCATACCAATAAGTAGCGTAAAAAAGATCAACCAGAAGGTGATATCGACAACAGTTAATGCGCGTGAAAAATATTCACTAGAAACGGCAATGGTGAAAAAAACAGCGTGCTCATAGGCAGGTACACTTTCCCGTAATCGGCTTGGCACTTGGGGGTGGAAATTGCTCATTATTGATCTGCCAGTGCGACCATCGGGCAATGTGACGTCAATGATTTTAGTTTTATTTATAGCCAGCGTCTGTTTTGCAAGTTGTTCTTCTGGGTATAAAGCTAAGGAGGCCGAGCGCTCAAAAGGTTTGTCATCAATCCATAATTGGAAGTATTGCGCATCCTTTCCGTGCTCAAATTCAGGCATGAATTCACCCGCAAAATCAAAATCAATTCCGTCTTGGTTAACCTTGACTAAGGTTTTTAAATAATTCGACTTGGTTGTCAGGGACTCATCAAACTTTCCCTGCACCCAATCATCCAAAACAATATCGATAGCCATAAATAGACTAAAAAGTATAACCGCCAGGGTGATAGTAATAGGGCGTACAATATCTTTTTTTATTGATTTCATTTTTCATTTTCTATGAAGTAGCCAAAACCACGTTTATTTTTTATTGGCAAGATCCCGCCTAACTGCTTGGTTTTTCTTCTTACGGATGAAAGATGCGCTTCGATACTGTTTTTTGAAAGTTCATCAAAGTGTCCTACTACTGCTTCGCTAATTGTACTGGTGCTGACCACAATGTTTTTAGCACTAAAAATTGTTTCAATAATTTTGAATTCATTTTTAGTCAGTTCAATCGGCCTATTTTGAAAGAAGAAGGTTTTTTGGCTGGTATCCAAGGTGAAATCCCCCTTGGTAATGGTGTTACTAAAACGTGTAATTTCGCTTCTTTTATGAATGCTGATGATCCGTGCATGTAATTCATCGAAGGAAAATGGTTTCACAATATAGTCATCGGCTCCCGATAATAAACCATTGACTCTGTCTTCCACGGTAACGCGCGCAGAAAGAATAATCACTTTGCTATGAATGTTTTCTTGACGAATTTTTTTAAGGATGGTCATGCCATCTATTTTAGGCAACATAAGATCTAAAATGATAATGTCAAAATGGTTATAAAGAGCAAGATTTAACCCCTCATTCCCGTCGCCCGTAGCTTCCACGGTAAAGCCTAAATTGCTTAGCCCTACAATTAAACTTCTGCGTAAATGATCAGAATCTTCAATCACTAAAATTTTCATTTATTATCTCTGTCGGCTTTTATAGAGAGCTACTAAGCTCTCTATCTATTTAAAATTTACAGTGCGCTGTCATATCTAATTTGTCTTGTCTTTGTTGTGTGTTGACACCATAAAAGCCAAGTAAGGTATGAAACAGATTATCATGTGATATAGCGTCACTCAATGCACTTTGCTGCAGGCATTTTTTGTTTATCCCTTTTCCTGCAAAGTAATTATTAGGCGCCCAGATAAACCAAGGGACTTTGGTTTGTTCTTCAGGGGCAACAACATAAGGTGTGCCATGTAAATACAAACCATTTTCTCCTAGGGATTCGCCGTGATCCGATAGGTAGAAAAGTGCGACATTATAACGGTCTTGATACTGCTTAAGCAGGGTGATTGTCTTGGCGATGACATAATCAGTATACGCAATAGTATTATCGTAAACATTGACAATCTCTTGATCGCTGCAATGTTCAATATCGCTGCGTTCACAAGCTGGCTTGAAAAGCGTTTTATTCTCAGGGTATCGTTGATAATAAGTCGGGCCGTGGCTGCCGATTAAATGCAATGCAAAGAGCTGATCTTTTCCTGTATCCTGCTCTATTAATTCAGGAAGGGTGCCGAGTAAGGCTTCATCATAACAACTGCTTTTAGTGCATAGATCATTGCCTTCTAATTTATCGGTGTCTATTTTAGGCAGATTTTGCGCCACTCTTTTATCGCCACCATCATTTTCTAACCAGTGTACGGCTACGCCGGCATGAGTCATTATATCTAATACATTATCTTGATTTATTGCGCGTTGTTTATCGTATTTTGAGCGGCCCATATTTGAAAACATGCAAGGTAGTGAAACTGCCGTCGCAGTACCGCAGGTAGAAACATCTTTAAATGAAATGAGCCCCATATTCTCAGTGTAGGGGTTGGTATTTCTCTGGTATCCATTATACGCAATATTTTGCGCGCGAGCAGTTTCTCCAACCAAAAAAATCATCAATGTGGGTTTGTTGTTGGTGGCAGGAATTAGCTGCGCATCTTCACCTAACTTAAGATACTTCATTGGCTTAGCCAGATAATTTTTATTAATATATTTGACCGTATTATAGGCGTGCGCAGGATTAATCATCTTATTCAAATAATGGTTATTACGCCCTATAGACGCATAATCTTTGTAAAAAAACGTGGCAATTAAGCCGATAATAAAAACCATAGTGCAGAGCAGCGCGCCTCGTAAAAAGAGCGTTTTAAGTAGGCTGTTGCTATAGGTGATATTTACTTTAAACAGCAATAAAGCGGGCACAAGACCCAGCCCAATAAAATATAAAATAGAGCTCAGATTAAGATATGAAAAAGCTTCACCACTATTTGTTTCAAAAATATTCTCCATCATGCTGTAATCAAACATAACGTTATATTTGACACTGGCATAAAAGGTCAGTGCCGATGTCAGTATCAATGGAATTAAAATTATTTTGAACAGGTAAGGCCAGGCCAGCAAAGAGAAAATGATGGTAAATGCACAAATAAGTAAAAGGTGAGAGACCATGTATAAAGGCAAGTCATAATTAGACAGCACATATACTTTTTGAATAACGGGGTGGTTGAGTAAGACTGAAAAATAAAGGGCCGCTAAAATTATCAATATATTTACATTTAATGATAATGGGGTTGGCAACTTTATATTTTTAAGGGAGCTCGCTTGCATATTGAACATTTCCATATTTGAGATAGGCTAGAACTTTTATGTTTTTAGCCTTAAGATTGACTGATGATAGAGTTACCGCTTACTGAACAAGAATTTATGCCAAGGTGTTTAGGTTTATTCCACTCGCTTCAAAATTATTAATATCTGTAATATGAACACTTGTTTCACCTAAAAGCCCAAAGACCTCGATATTAGTATGCGTAAATAAACCGATGCATTTAACCTCTGATGCATCCGCTAAATGTAGAGGACCCGTATCACAACAAACAAAGCCGTCAAAGTTTTTTAACCATGTACCTAAAAGCCGCATGTTTTTAGTTTCAAAGGTTGCTATATTTGCCCTTAACGGGGTTGTGATATCAGGGCTTAACACTTCTATCCAATTAATTTTCCGATCTATACTCGCCTCAAATTTTGCAAGGATTGTCTCCCAGACTTTTGGCTTTAACGATTTAACACCTCTCGCACCTCTAAAAAAAACTAAGTTCACGGCATCATCGCGCGTTAAATATTGACGACTCAACGCTCTTCCATGATTAATTTCATCCTCGCTAAATGCCAGATTATGGTTGAAAGGGAGAACTAACTTATGACCTAATTTTTCTAACAGAGATAAACCGCGATAAGCGGCGTGCGATCTAAGAGGAGATATAGATGTTTTTACTGAGTGAGGAAAAGCTAAAATACGGTTTTGATTGTAGGAAGAGACTTTGTTCTTACTGGTGAGCATAGCCGTTGTTATTGCGTCACTGGCACTACAACTTGGCGCTAAAATAAGATCAAGTTGCAATTGATTGAGCTGTTTGATCATAGCTAACCATTTAGCTATTCCAAAAAATGAAACATGAGAGTAATAAATATTATCAATTTCTAAACCATTAAAAAATTGCCCTTGCCAAGGCATAACCAGCAGCAGATCGATTTTTGCATTCGGGTAGGCAAGTCGAACTTGGCGAACAAAAGTAATAAGAAATAAAACATTCCCAATTCTTTTATTATTACGCATTATTAAAACGCGTTTAACTTGATCATTAGGTATTAATTCCGTTTCTAATTCGGAATCATTTTTTATCAATCTATACAGTATACCTTCAAGTGAATGCATTTTTTGACGTCGGATTTTGTCAAAGTTTCTTAATTTATTTTTCAGAAAAATAATCATATTTAAATTCTCTTAAATGTAATGCATATTTTGGTTAACGGTGACTTTTTGTAATGACATTGTATTTCAATCTCAATAGCGTCCATCTATTACAACAAACCGAACTGAAGTAACACTGAAGAAATACTGAAGAAACGCTGAAGAAATACGAAGGGGAGACTAAAATAAGCGACAAAGTTAAGATTGTTAAATACGAAATAGTTGTTTTTTGATCATTATTTTAAATCGGCTTTACATGCTATTGGGATTTGGCGAATAATTCTTTAATTGACTTTAATCCATGGGCATATCCATTAAGTGGCTCAGTTTCACTAGGCACTTAGTGCGTTGTTCATTACTTAACTTGTTGTTACTAAATAAGTTTTTCGCCAATTTTTCAGTGTATTTTATAAGTATTGCATTTAAACCTTGATGATATTCTTTCATTACTGATCTGATCATCAGTAATGAAAGAAGTTTAGTTTCAGCTTAAATTTATTTGTGTATAAGAGTCAGGTGTCAGGATAGTTGTCGCCTCTAATTTTTAGTTAGAGGCAATTATAATGAAGAGAAAATTCACTACATCATTTAAGATATAAGCAGTCGGAAAGGCGCTTAGTCGAAATGGAAATACCACATTAACTGAGATAGCTAATACCGCTAAAATGATCAGTATATTTACAT
>JBLIEH010000138.1:0-5729 GCA_047632875.1 Psychromonas sp.
ACGCAATCGCTTCCTTGTCTTCACCTTGTGCAGCCAAAATTTTACCCTGCTGTTCATGGAGAATCGTTTTGCCCGTTTTGATATGTTCGAGTTTAGTATCATTGAGTTTGATACCGAGTAAATTACTTTCTTCAAGGTGAGTACAATGCAGGTCAGCCATTGACAAGTCGGCATCCATTAAGTTAGCGCGTATTAATATCACATTAAAGAGATGCGCACCTTTTAAGTTGGCGCGATATAAATTAGCACCGGTTAAATCAAAACCTTGCTTGCTGTTCTCTTTTGCCAAATTGAGGTCTTTTAGGTTGGCATTTTTTAGTTGTAGCCCATGTAACATACCGCCATCACGGGCATATTTCTCTAATTTAGCTACGGTGTAAGTGTTTGTTTTATCACTTTTTGGATCATGCCAGTAACAAAAATCAGGGCTAGAAGTTACCTCATGGCAGCGTTCACCAAGGTGATCGACATAACTACAAACTTTATCAGTAGAGTCGCGCATAAAAGCTCCTTGTTGCTTTCTAATAAAATAAGTATAGAAATAAAATGGTTATCTGCGCGATAGCCTGCCTTCAGTTGAATAAAAACGTTACTATGACTTTTTCTTGCAAAGACCGTTTGGGTCAGTCATTAGTAATACCAAGTGTATTAAAGATGTGATTTTGCATTGCGCTGGAAAAATTAACTATAGCAAGGCATGAGTTGCAGGAAGTAGTTATTCTCCTTTCACAAAATTGTATGAAACAATTTTGAACAGCTTTAGCTGGCCACGAAGTGGTGAAGAACAGGACCTTCTGAATAAGACTCATAATGCAGATAGAGTTGATTGGGTGTAGTTCTTTTGAATGACGCTTTTTCAATAAATTTTATTCAGATTGATATATCTGACATTCCGGATTCCTGCGTAACCAACTGATTCTATACGGTTGTTTATCATGCTAACTTGGGTGGAAAAGAAATAAAATACTTTATTATCATGCGGTTCTGAATTGTAAGAGCGAAAGTGGGATATATTTTTTTGATTAAATAATTTTTTATATCTAAAACATTAAATTCTTTTATACTCACTGTGTAACTATCCCCACAATAAGGGCAAAAAACATGTATAAACATATCCTTGTACCTATAGATTTAAATGATAAAGGCTTTTCCGATAAGGCTATTGAACTTGCGGTTTGGCATGCAAAAAATGCTAATGCAGAACTGCATCTTCTTAATGTGCTTCCCGGGTTTCATATGCCGATGGTTGCGGCATATTTTCCTAAAGGTGCAGCACAGCAAATGAAGGTCAATGTGAAAAAACAACTGAGTCAATTTGCAGAGACTCATATTAACGATGATGTGAAATACAAAACCTACGTTGCAGAAGGAAAGCCTTATACAACCATTTTGGAATATGCCGCTAAACTAGGTGCAGATCTTATTATTATACCAGGCCATAGACACTCGACGTTAGATAGAGTCATATTAGGCTCTGTTGCCAGTAAGGTGGTAGAAAACTCACCGGTCAATGTATTGGTGGTGAAACCGCAAGGTTAGTTCGGGGCGAGATATGAAATTTCGAACGCTGTGCTTTATTTAAACGAGCGAAGCGTTCGATTTCCATCTGATTTTATTAAAACCTTTATTTAAATGGGCGATAATTAGATCATGATATCTTTTCAATAAGGTAGGGTTAAATTTAAACACCCTGATAGCTTTAAGGCAATCAAGGTGAGTTAATTTCAATGTCTAGCATCTACTTACATGCTGACAGCCCCAGGTGACTTAGCGATATCCGTTTCCAAATCAGCACGTCGACGCTGGCGCATAATGATAAAGCCAAGCAGTAATAATGCAGGTATATAGAACCACTCTTTGGCTGGACGTTCGACGGGCATACCAACACTGGCAATAATCTGATCGAAATTAAAACCTGCTTTTTTAGCGGCACTGTCATAACCGATGTTATCTACCATGATCGAGCCGTCATCTTGAGCAATTACTTCTAACCCATAATCCATCAGACGATCTTCACCTGTTTCACCTTCACCAACAGGTAGCAGCATCGTGAGTGTAACGTGCTTTCCGACATCATTTTGGCCGTTGACCAGAATAAGAAGTTCTGTCCCCGGACTCGCTTTCCCGACTGTTTGCACCAGTTCAGAGCCAGTATATTTATCATAAGGCGGAATCACATAATCCATCCAAAAACCCGGACGAAACAGGGTAAATGCAATCAGAATCAGAAGAAAAGACTCCCATAATTTAGACCTTGTTACAAAGTAACCCTGGGTCGCTGCGGTGAATATCAGCAGCGCGGCCGTGGCGACTATAAAGATGAAAATACCCTCTATAAAGGTGACGTCGATCAACAATAAATCTGTGTTGAAGATAAACAGGAAAGGTAATAAAGCGGTGCGCAATGAATAGAAAAAGGCAATAAAGCCGGTTTTGATCGGATCCCCTCCTGATACCGCGGCGGCGGCAAAGGATGCAAGTCCCACAGGCGGGGTTACATCGGCCATAATACCAAAGTAAAAGACAAACATATGCACTGCTATTAAAGGCACAATCAGTCCGTTTTGCTGGGCTAAACTGACAATGACCGGCGCAAGCAGGGATGATACTACAATATAGTTCGCCGTTGTCGGCAGGCCCATACCCAAAATTAGACTGAGGACACCTGTCCAAAGTAGCATCAGTATTATATTTCCCATTGATAAAAATTCCACCAGAGCGGCCAACTTCAAGCCAATACCTGTTTGTGAAACGGCGCCCACTATAATACCGGCAGCAGCTGTAGCGATAGCAATACCAATCATATTTCTGGCACCGATAATTAAGCCTCCGATCAGTTCATCAAAGCCTCGTTTAAATGCGCCTGATCTAGCCTCACTGCGGAAAAACTTAAACAGATAACCTTGGGTTAACAGAATAAAGATCATCAGTGCGGTCGCATAAAATGCAGAAAGACCCGGTGATTTCCGCTCGATCATTAAACACCAGATTAAGACCACAACAGGCAGCAGGAAGTGCAGGCCCGATTTAACAGTGGGCCCGGTTTCCGGTATGATCTGAACGGGTGAGTTCGGATCGTCCATCACCAGATCAGGATAAGCTGAACTAATCTTAACTAACACGACATAAGCGACAAGAATCAAAGCGGCTATCACTCCAAACATTATGTCTGCACCCACATAAGATTTTAACGTGTCGATCAGAAAGAATAATCCAAAGGATCCGATAATGGTATTACCTAACACACTGGCGCCGGCAGAGAGTGTCTGCGATAATTTATCTTTTGTTACCTTAGACCTAAGTGTTTTTAAGACAATATATTGAATGGCAAACACGGCCAATACGACAGCGAGCCTGGCGGTGGGACCGGCAAGCATTTCATAAAGCTCTGATAAATAGTAGGCACCTCCGGCAAGGGCTATCATAGGCAATAATGTCATTGCCCATGAGAGCAAAACATTTTTAGTTGATTTAACATGACCTTCGCGTGGCAAACCTTGCATGCCGGATTTTAATGCTTCCAGGTGCACGATATAAACCAGGGCAATATAAGAGATAACTGCCGGCAGAAACGCGTTTTTTACTACCTCCAAATAAGGAATATCAACATATTCCACCATCAGGAAAGCGGCAGCCCCCATAACAGGCGGCATAATTTGACCATTGACCGATGAGGCGACTTCAATCGCTCCTGCTTTTTCTGCTGAAAACCCAACCCGTTTCATCATAGGGATAGTAAATGTGCCCGTTGTTACCACATTGGCAATAGAAGAGCCTGAGATTAATCCGGTCATACCAGAGGCAACAACAGCGGCTTTTGCCGGTCCCCCCCGAAAATGGCCCATAAGCGAAAAGGCGATTTTTATGAAATAGTTACCGGCACCCGCGCGATCGAGTAGCGCGCCGAATAACACAAACAAGAAGACCAGATCCGTGGATACGCCAAGGGCAATACCGAAGACACCTTCAGAAAATAACCATTGGTGATTCATTACGCCACCGAAAGAGGAGCCTTTCCAGGCAATAATCTCTGGCGCAAGGGGACCGAAAAAGGTGTAACTAAGAAAAACGATGGCCACCACCATTAATGGTGGTCCCAATGCACGCCTTGTTACTTCTAAAAGGATCAGTATGCCGGTAATCGAAACGCCGATATCAAAGAAATTTGGCGCACCAGGGCGATCGCTTAGGCGTATGCCAAAGATTCCTTCAACCAGCGCCGTATCTGCAATCAAGGGATAAAGCGCACAAAGGGAGCCAATAATAGCCAGAATCCAATCGGCCATCGGAACGCGATCCCGAGGAGAGCTTTTTAAAGCGGGATAAGAGAGGAATGCTAAGAAGATAGCAAAGCCTAAGTGAATTGAGCGTGCTTCGCCGCTTGCAAAAACCCCTCCTCCAATCATATAAGGTAAAGGAGACGCAATCCATAATTGAAAAAGTGACCAAGCAAGTGCCGTGCCGGCCATTAGTTTTATAATTGCCTGATTATCCGGGTTTCGACCGCCCGTATCATTGGAGGAAACGAAATCTTGAAGCTCCTCATCACTGAGTTGTGTGTTGTTATTTTTATCTATAGTCATTCCCAACTTTCCTCTTTATATGCGCGGCAGCAACCTCTAGCGGGTGTTATAAATTGCGCTTAGTTGATAATTTTTAGATTATCTATACCTAAACCACCTCTCGCTGCAATACTGCATCGAGAGGTGGTTTGGGTATATAGCTAATCCAGAATCGCCGGGGCAGAAGTGTCTAGCACTCATGCCTCGGCGGTTAATGGCTGATTACATCCAGCCTTTTTCTTTGTAATAACGAACTGCACCATCATGCAATGGAGCTGATAGATTATTTACTATCATCTCGCTTTCTTTTAGATGAGCAAAAGCAGGGTGCATTTTTTTGAACCGATCAAAGTTTTCAAATACTGCTTTAACGATTTGATAAACAGTTTCTTCATCGGTCTTCGTTGAGCTTACAAAAGTAGCGGCTACACCAAATGTTGCTGTATCTGTATCCGTACCTTTATACATGCCGGCCGGAATAGTGGTCATTGCATAATAAGGGTTGTCGGCAGCTAATTTGTGAACAACTTCATTGTCAGCAGGCACTAAGACAGCATCACAAGTGGTCGTTGCTTCCTTAATAGAACCATTTGGATTGCCCGCCGTGAAGATAATGGCATCTACCTTACCATCACACAAAGCAGCTGCTTGCTCCGATGATTTAAGCTCGGATGCAACGGCAAAATCATCCATTGTCCAGCCCATTTTTTTCATTACCACTTCCATGGTGCCGCGCTGTCCTGAGCCCGGGTTACCTACATTCACTTTTTTACCTTTTAGATCTGCAAATTTGTTGATATTAGCATCGCGACGGGCAAGCACAGTAAAAGGTTCCGCATGGATTGAAAATACAGCGCGCAGTTCTTCAAAGGCACCATCAGGGAATTGATCAGGTGCTGTACCGTTATAAGCGTGATATTGCCAGTCTGACTGGGCAACACCCATATCCAGATTGCCGGAGCGCAGGCCATTAATATTAGTCACTGATCCACCGGTTGTATGCGTACAGTTTATCTCATGGTCATCAGTTCCTTTATTTACCAGACGGCAAATCGAACCACCAACCTGATAATAAACACCGGTTTGCCCGCCTGTCCCAATTACAACGTGTTTGGTCTCGGCCATTGCAGATGATGTTGCCATCAGTGCTGCGCCTGCGATTGCTGT
>JBLIEH010000139.1:0-5718 GCA_047632875.1 Psychromonas sp.
TTGATTAGTTCTACTTTTCATAACAATGGACGACTTATTTATTGTGGTGCGGGTACCTCGGGCCGTTTGGGTATTTTAGATGCCAGTGAATGCCCACCAACCTTTGGCACACCGGCAGAACAGGTGATAGCCTTGATTGCGGGCGGCCATCATGCGATATTAAAAGCCGTAGAAAACGCAGAAGATAATCAACAAGCGGGTAAGTCTGATTTACAGAATATCAACTTTAATGAAAACGATGTCTTAGTAGGAATAGCAGCCAGCGGCCGTACCCCCTATGTGATCGGGGCGATGCACTACGCAAAATCTCTTAATGCACAAGTGATCAGTGTTAACTGTAATCCCGACAGTATGATGTCTAAGATAAGCGATGTTAATATCTGTGTTGTTGTTGGACCTGAAGTGCTGACGGGATCATCGCGTTTAAAAGCCGGAACAGCCCAAAAATTAATTTTAAACATGCTCAGCACAGGCGCGATGATCCGCACAGGTAAAGTATTTGGTAATTTAATGGTGGATGTGCAGGCAACCAACGCTAAACTTGTCGAACGACAAAAAACGATCGTGATAGCAGCAACCGATTGCCAGCGGGAGGAAGCCGACAAGGCCTTACTGCAATGCAATGGACACTGTAAAACAGCCATTGTAATGATCTTAACCAATACCGATGCTGCTCAGGCAAGCGCATTATTAGCTGAAAATAACGGTTATATCCGTCAAGCAATCGTTAAATAAGGGTTTTAAAGATAAGACTTTTACTTAAAACCGCTGTCGATGTGGTCTTGTATACCCAAACCAATTGAAGAGGCTAAGCAAATAAAAATAAGACCAACGGACAGAGTTTGGACCGCAAAGGGGAGCCCTTTTGCGGCTTTTAGCAGTTAGCGTACTTTAATCTAAGGGGTTATTTATCTTCGTAAATATTATCATAGACATAGTTTGTTGCATCGATATACCCCGGTACACTACCGCAATCAAAACGCTTACCTTTAAATTTGTAAGCCAGAACACATCCTCTTTTAGCCTGTGTCAGTAGCGCATCGGTAATTTGTATTTCGCCACCTTTGCCGGGAGTTGTCTCCTCGATAATATCAAAAATATCGGGCGTTAATATATAACGACCAATAATAGCTAAATTACTGGGTGCTGTACCAGGCGCAGGCTTTTCGACCATATCATCAACACGGTAGATATCATCTTTGATCATTTCCCCTTTGATCACCCCATACTTGTGTATTTGATCTTCAGGTACCTCTTCAACAGCAACGATTGAACAACGGAATTGTTTGTATAAATCAATCATCTGCTTTAGGACACCATCACCTTCACTGATACATAGATCATCAGCTAGCACCACAGCAAAAGGTTCATCACCAATCAACTCTTTACCGACTAAAATAGCATGACCCAGCCCTTTCATTTCGCGCTGACGAATAAAAGTAAAATTTGCCCGATTCATTATTGTTCGGATATCTTTTAATTTTTCTTCTTTCGGTGTACCGCTGATCTCTTTCTCTAACTCATAATTAAGATCAAAATGATCCATCAATGAGTGTTTACCACGCCCTGTAACGATACTCATGGTACTAATACCAGCTTCTAAGGCTTCGTCAACACCAAACTCAATAAGCGGTTTGTTAACAATAGGCATCATCTCTTTCGGCATTGACTTGGTTGCCGGTAAAAAACGGGTACCATAACCTGCTGCGGGGAATAAACATTTTTTAATCATCGGGATTCCTATTTAATTCATGAGTTCATTTAGTTCACAAGTAATGACAATCTAACATTAATATTGGAAGATAAAAACTTAAGTTAACAATAATATTGGAAGATAAAAACTTATAGGTACCAATTTCAAAGTATTTATTAAAAAAAAAGCATACCTGGGAGCTATGCTTTTTGTAAAATATATTTGAGTTCAGAATTAACTGCGTGTACGAGTCTTAGTACGGCGACGTTCACCTGCCTTACGATGTTGAGCATGTTTTTTTACCGCTCGACGGATCCGCGCCTGCGGATTTGTAAATTTAGAATCTTTAGACACATCGACCTTTACTTTTGACTCAGTCTCTTTAGGCATATCGACTAATTTACGTAAATAGTTAACTTCCTTAAGATTCAGCTCATTCCAACCACCTTGGGGTAATTGATTGTTTAAAGCGATATTACCGTAACGCACACGCATTAAACGACTAACCTGCAGCCCCTGACTTTCCCATAAACGGCGCACTTCACGGGTACGACCTTCGGTTAAGACAACATGGAACCAGCGGTTAATTCCCTCACCACCAGATTCTTGGATGTCTAAAAATTTCGCTTCACCATCTTCTAACTGAACGCCCATGCGCAAGCGATTGAGTATCGCATCGGTCACATCACCAAATACACGGACAGCATACTCGCGCTCAATTTGTTGGCTGGGATGCATCATTTTATTAGCAAATTCACCATCTGTGGTAAACAACAGCAAACCCGAGGTATTGATATCTAAGCGTCCGATAGAAATCCAACGGGCACCTTTCAAACTCGGTAAGCGTTCAAATACCGTGGTGCGCCCGTCTTCATCACTGCGGGTACAAATTTCACCTTCAGGTTTGTTATAGGCAAGCACTCGGCAGATGGTATTTTCAGGGGTTCTATTCTTTACTATATGCCCATCAACACGAATCACCTGCTCTTCGCTAACGCGCTCACCAAGGCCAACAACTTTACCGTCTAAACTGACCCGCCCTTCCTGAATAACAACTTCCATTTTACGACGCGATCCTAGACCTGCGCGTGCTAATACTTTTTGTAATTTTTCACTCATATTATATTCCTTGGGTAATTCTCATTATGCCAATACCAGTACTGGTTATTTTATTTCATCTTTTACTCTAGAAAAAATAAAATTCCCCGCTGCTGGCAAACTATTTTATTTAGATAAATTGCTGCCGGATAACTCCTGAGCAACAACTCAGGTTGTTCATACCCAAACGACTTTAAGATGCAGATTACTGCATCTTCAGTAATTTGGGTATAATAATTTTATTGAAAAGGGGTTATATCCCCGGCACCAATCCGTGCAATGACCACGTCATCATCGGAAAAATCAATAACAGTGGTTGGCGACTCGCCTAAATACCCACCGGTCAGAATCAAATCCACTTGATGGGATAATTTGTCTTTAATATCTTCAGGATCAAATTCAGTACTTTCATTGCCAGGCAGAATCAAACTTGTGGTCATTAAAGGCTCACCTAACTCAGCTAATAAAGCCAGCGCAATGACATTATTGGGGATACGAATACCGATAGTGCGTTTAGTTGGATTCATTAAACGTTTGGGCAAATCTTTGGTGGATTTGAAAATAAAGGTATAGGCACCAGGGGTATTATTTTTCAGTGCACGATAGGCCTGGTTATCCACACGTGCATAGGTTGCTATTTCAGAGAGGTCACGGCATACCAAAGTGAAGTTGTGTTTTTTATTCAAATCACGAATTTGACAGATTTTTTCCAAACCGTGTTTATTGTCCATAGTGCAACCTAATGCATAACCAGAATCCGTTGGATAAATAATCACCCCACCCTTTTTTAATATCTCTACCGCTTGCTTAATCATGCGAACTTGGGGATTTTCAGGGTGTACATAAAAAAATTGACTCATTGTATTTTTTCTTCTTTCTATACTGATAGCAAATGGATTAATTACGTTCCTACTCGGCGAGGTAATTTAATCAATTTGTTATGACGTTGCTGACAAATAACTTGGCCAATCCGCCCAAACTGGTTGTGCTGTCTCCGGTAAATGTAATCCTCTACCGAGATCCCGCCAACGACCGACAAAATGGAAATCACTTCCCTGTGAAGCGAGCAACTTATACTCATTGCTCCAAATTGCAAGCTGTAAACGTATTTGTGGTGATTGTTGCCCCATTGCCACTTCCATTGCATCGCCGTTTAACTGCTTAAATTCAGTCAATAAACGACGCATCCATTTGTTTGATAAACCGTATTGATTAGGGTGCGCTAGGATTGCCTGCCCGCCAGCTTGATGGATAACCTTTATGGCGCACTCTAAATCTACCCAATTATGCGGTACATAACCGGTATTTCCACGGCTTAAATATTTATCAAAGACCTTTTGAAAAGTCGGCGCGACGCCTATCTCAACTAAATAACGCGCAAAATGTGCCCGGGTAATGGCCCCTTCACCCGCCAATGTCTTCGCGCCTTCGTAAACCCCGGGGATTTTCGCTTTTGCCAGGCGCGCTCCCATCTCAATAGCCCGAGTTTCACGCTTTTCTTTTTGCAGTGTGATTAAATCGCTTAACCCCGGGTGCGCCGGATCGATATTAACGCCGATCACATGTATCTCATGATTTAACCAGTCCGTGGTTATCTCAATACCGTTAATAAGAGTAAGCTTGAGTTTATTCTCAATAATAGTTTGCTGCGCCTCAGCTAACCCGTCAATAGTATCATGATCCGTAATAGCTAATATATTGACCTGACGATTTGCGGCTCGCACAACTAATTCTTTAGGCGTTAACTGCCCGTCAGAAGCTTTTGTGTGTGAGTGAAGATCAATTAACATGAATATCCAAAACGAGTGAACGCGAATAAACAGCCATTAATATCAATTTCCAAAAATTTCGCACGTGAATCGAATCCAAATAACGATAATATCTTAAAATCACCTTGACATTAAAAGCATAATCGCAAAAAATGGTGTCATAACTTTATGGAATACATGATATATGATTTTAACAACAATTTCTCTTAATGATTCTTGGTGGCACTCATTCTCCTAAGCGAGCAATGAGGTTTTTTATATCTGAATATTTTCCAAAAAAACCAAATTTTAAGCTCGCAATATGCGGGCTTTTTTTGTATTTGAGTATTAGCTTTTAATAAAAAATTTGAGAACAAAAATGAATAATACCAATAAAATCCTGAAACAATCTTGGCGATGGCAGATGTAAACAATACAGAGCCCATTAACAGAGATAATTTTAAAGGATAAAAAATGAATACTAATCACCCCATCGGCGTATTAAAAAGCATTTCTGCAGACTGTGAATATATCAGTGACTCGCTTGGTTTATTTCAGACTTTCAGTGTCAATACAGACAATCACCTGTTGTTCGATTCCGCCGAGATTGAAAGTAAAAACCATCTTAAAAGCTTAATGCTGATCGATGCCTGTATGAAAATAACCTGCCGGGGCCTCACTGTTACCTTAGATGCATTAACAGATAACGGTAAAGACCTGCTTACTTTTATAACACCGAAATTTTCCACACAAATAATCAGTCAACATTCCCCCAATCAATTACAACTTGTTTTCCCGGAATCCGATAGCAGTGGCGATGAAGATCAACGTTTAAAATCATCATCACCGGTAGATGCTTTACGTTTTATTGTAAAACGTATTAAAACCCGATCATCTCATTCGCAGGCACTGTTTCTGGGCGGCATTTTTGCCTATGACTTTATCGCTACCTTTGAAGATCTAATGGATGTGCCCGACAGTGATAACATCTGTCCTGATTTTATGTTTTATGTCGCTGAAACCTTAATGATTCAAAATCATCAAACTCAGAAAGGGGAATTAATCGCTTCTGTGTTTGGCGGATTATACTCCGATGAAAATGAGCAACGCCTGAATGCGCGTTTAGTTGAAATCCAACAGCAATGTCTGGATTTTGAAACACCAAACAACCCGGTTATC
>JBLIEH010000140.1:0-5693 GCA_047632875.1 Psychromonas sp.
GCTAAAATGCTTATTTTTTGTGTGTCTGTTGCCTTTCCCCACAGTGATATTTCGTCCATACGACGAAAGCACCCCTTACAAACTTTGTTTTCATCCAGTGAACACGCACCAATACAGGGCGAATTAAGGTTATTCATTATTGTTCATCTCATCAATTTAAAAAGTTAAGTATGATGATAACAACTCTTCAGTTAAACTCCCTGTTTATTAATAAAATTATAACCAACAGAGGTGTTGAATGTTCATTATTCGCTGGGTTTTAGGCCGCATTATTTTATTACTTAACTTTATCTTTACTCCGAAAAAACTGAAACGAGAAAGCCAAGAACAAAGTAAAATAGATGAACAAACACAAAACATGCAACTTTATCAGTATAACGCCTGCCCATTTTGTGTGAAGGTACGCCGGGCAATACACCGTCAGGGTTTGAATATTAACACTGTCGATGCCAAACAAGCGGAGCATAAAACCGTGCTTGAAAATCAGGGTGGGAAAATAAAGGTGCCCTGTTTACGTATTGAAGAAAATAATCAGGTAACTTGGTTATACGAGTCATCGGCCATTATTGAGCATTTAAATACCCGCTTCGCCTGACTCAAAATGCCTACCAGGTAGGCATTAATAATAGCGGCAGAGATGACTCAGCCGCTAGCGGGTTGCCAACTTCCACGTTTTGAAACCACCGCTTAAGTTTTTGACTTTATAACCTAAGTTAGTGAGTAGACGCGAAGCGACATGACCACGTAAACCCACTTGACAGTAAATTAAAATCTCTTTGTTTTTATCAAGTTTGCATAAATTAGCACGAATCTCATCCACAGGAATATTAATCGCAGCACGGATCATGCCCATATTATCCACTTCCGATTCACTGCGCACATCCACCAATATTTGACTGTCGGAAAGTGACTCAAGATCTGCACTATGGAAAATAACTTCATCACCTTTGACCACATTAGAGGCCACTAATCCCGCTTGATTAACCACATCTCGTGCAGAGCCAAAAGGTGGCGCATAACAGAGCTCTAAATCCTGCAGATCATGCACTGTTAACCCGGCACGCTGCGCAACGGAGATAACATCAATACGTTTATCAACACCGTCTTTACCAACCGCCTGCGCGCCTAAAATCAGGCCTGTGACAGGATCAAAGAGCAGTTTTAATGTCACCGGATGCGCGCCAGGATAATAACCTGCATGGCTTGCTGCATGCACATAAATTTTTTCATAGGTTATGGTTTTACGCTGCAGCGTTTTTTCATTTAATCCCGTCGATGCGACGGCCAGATCAAATACTTTACAAATTGCTGTACCCTGTGTCTTTTTGTAAGTTTCCTTTGCTCCAAAAATATTATTGGCCGCTAAACGGCCTTGACGATTTGCGGGGCCGGCGAGCGGTATCAGCATAGGATCACCGGTTACAAAATCAGGATCTTCAATAGCATCACCTACTGCATAAATAGCCTGATCACTCGTCTGCATAAATTCATTTACCTTTATGCCGCCCAGTTCGCCTATCTCTAATCCCGCCTGCACGGCTAAGGATGTTTCAGGCTTTACCCCGACCGCCATAATTAACAGATTAGTCTCTAAAACAGAGCCATCATTGAGGGTTAAGGTCAGGGATTTATCTACCAGCTCACAGGGAGAAACTTCTTGTAATGCTTTACCCAATATTAATTCAACATCATGCTGCTCAAGCTCATCGTGCAATATATTAGCAATTTCGATATCAACCGGCGACATCACTTGTGGTCCAAGTTCAACGATCGTTACCTTGATTTTACGGTGACGTAATGCTTCCGCCATCTCTAAACCGATAAAACCGCCACCGCATACGGTGGCATGTTTGGGTTTATTGATTTCAATCGAAGCAATAATCGCATCCATATCCGGTACATTACGCAGTGCATAGGTTAAGTGATTACGCACCCCGGCAATTGGCGGAATGAATGGACCTGCCCCCGGGCTTAACACAAGCGCATCATAGGATTCGGTATACTCGGTATCCGCGGCTATATTGCGGACTGTGACTGTTTTAGCTTTTTTATCTATGGCGAGCACTTCACTTTGAATACGAATATCCACATTAAAGCGATTTTTAAAGCTTTCCGGTGTTTGCAGTAATAACGCTTCTCTTAGCTCTATTTCACCACCGATATGATAGGGCAAACCGCAGTTAGCAAATGAGATATACGGGCCACGTTCAAACACAATAATTTGTGCATCTTCATCTAAACGACGTGCGCGAGCCGCTGCTGATGCGCCGCCGGCAACACCACCAACAATTAATACTTTCTTAGACATTCAGTACTCCAACTTTTAAATTTTTCCACAGGCAATAAAAATCACCTAAGTGTTCCTTACCCGGTTACACCTTGGTTTTTTGCTAAGTTAGTCCTATGCCCAGAGCCAAGCTAATGACTTTATTTACAACCGCATTTTTTCAATAAAAAAGCAGCCGGACAGATTCCTGTAAAAGCACTCTGCAACAAATTTAGTCCCACAAAGACGGTTAGCCATATAAAACCGGGATGAAAAAATTGTGTTAATAGAACAGAGAGTAAAATCATAGAGCCCGCTATTACTCTAACGCCATTTTCAACTGTCATGTTGTGCTCCTTATAATCATTCGCTTAAAGCCGACCTATAACCCACTTAGGATCCTGACTAAAATAAACCGATAAAATGATTATAGCCAATATAATTAGCAAAAGCTAATGTACCTTTACCTAATTTAGCTGTTGATAAAAAATACTGGCAAGGTAAAATGCTTTGTATTATTACTAAGGAATTTAAGATGAGTAAATTAGCCGAAATACATGAGAAAGCCGGGGAAGTAAGTGAGTTATTAAAAATAATGGCGCATGCTGATCGCATGGTGGTGTTATGTTTATTATCCGATGGTGAGATGGGTGTATCGGAATTACGAGAGCATACAAAATTAAGCCAATCGGCATTTTCTCAACATCTGGGTGTGTTAAGAAAAAACCATCTTGTTAAAATAAGAAAAGAGTCACAACAGGTTTTTTACTCTGTTGCCGATCCGCGCGTAGGTGTGCTGCTTAGTGCATTACAACAGGCTTTTTGCCCCCCTGAAGCGAGTAACTAGTACCTTCGGGCTTAAATAAGCCTATTCATTTTTATGATCAAGTGTGTCTGGTGATTTTTTGTAATAAACCTAAAGATACTGCCACAGAGGCGCTGCGCGCTACACAGAGTAAAGACGCCAATATAATTGTCCATCCCCTTTCTATGGAAGGACATGATGAAATTAGGTCATGAATATATATACAAACTTAGGTCCGATACCACGAGTGCAGAATCATATGCCTGCCCTGTTTCTGGGCAGATATATGATTAATGATGATGGTGATGTTGTTTTAGCAAGCCCTTTGGCACGAGTTCAGCAATAAAACGACGCGCTCCACGGCGTAATAATGAAGTGAGATAGAGCACTAAAATAACCACTAAACTGCTGTATTGCCACCAACTGTAATCACCTTGATACTGTTTTAACCAGGGTAATGAGATCACATCTATATATTGATTAATCCCTAAACCTATCAAAAAAGCCCCGACTAAGATCAACATCGCCAAACTCAGCGCCGCAAAAAAACCCTGTTGCAGTTTCACT
Organism: Psychromonas sp.; assembly: GCA_047632875.1. Lineage (GTDB taxonomy): Bacteria > Pseudomonadota > Gammaproteobacteria > Enterobacterales > Psychromonadaceae > Psychromonas. The sequence goes on from JBLIEH010000140.1 coordinate 3,639, forward strand.
TGTTTAAGCAGTTCCAGACTAATAGTTGGTGCCACTAGCAAAAATGCAATGGCTGCGCCGGGTGATAACCCCGAGAGTAAGAGAATAGCAATAACCGGCGTAATGCCGGTAGCGCAAAGTGCAAAGGGGAATGCCACGACTATCATCACTAACACTTGTAACCAGAGAGCTTGATCAAAGAATGTCCAGGCAGAGGCAGCCGAGAGTGTTGCGGCTAAGGTCCAGCCCAATAAAACCCAAGGCGCGGTATGATCTAATTGATGTTGGTAACCATCTTTAATCGCATCAATAAAACGCGATCTAGCCCCCCCACCTTGAGGCGTTGCGGGGGCGACGGGAGATTTAACTGTTTTAAAATGACGTCCAATTAACCATCCAATCAACAATGCAAAAAGAGCGGCTAAAACAACACGTAAGATAAGAATTTGAGTGCCCAGCAGGGGTAATGAAATAAGTAAGGCGTCAAAACCAATGATCGGGGCCGCAATTAAAAAGGCGGTCGCAAAGGTTTGGTTCGCCCCCATGCCTAATAATTGTTGGTGCATTTTAGTCGCACTCGGCGAACAGATGGGTAATGGCAAACCATAAATCAGCCCTTTAACTGCGTCCTTAAAAAAGAACTGACTGCCCTGTAATGGAATAGTTAAAGATAATGCAGGTTTAAAATAATGCATCAGCGCACTTAAAAAGTAGGCAATCAATAACATCGGTGCGCTGTATAAGGCGATATTGAAAAAATTAAACAGGGTTAATGCGGTATTAAATTGCTTCTCTGGCTGATGATCGATTAGCTCATTATCATGTGCGTCATGATCATGAATTTCATCCGTGGCATGATTTTCCTGTGCGACAGGATCATGATCAACGACACTATGGTCATGCATCTCCTCCGCTGCGTGATTTTCCTGTGCGACAGGATCATCTGCATCATGGTCATGCATTGCCTGCTGTTGCAGATCAACTAAGCCCAAAGCATCCTGTTGATTGTGCTTATCCTGAGCAGCAGTAAGCGTTTCTTCATTTTGCAGCACGGTTGGATGTTCATGGCTAATATAACCCAACCAGTGCGGCAACAGTACAAAACCTAATACTATCAACCCGGCAATGCTGCCTATACCGGCTAAATATTTATTCTCCTGCTCCGCTTTTGCATGTTGGTGTTGCGCGCCATGCCCGTTTAAATAGGGACGATGCAGAACAACATGCATTATTGAACCCATCACAAAGGCCTGCAACCATGCCATCCACTGACCATCAAGCTGGGCCAAAGAATACTCGCCAAAAAAGGCGCCCACTAAGGTGGCTAGAGACATGCAAGATAAAATGATGAAAGGTAATAGTCGCCCGTATTGAGGACGTAATAACCACCAGATAGTGATGCCGACAGGGAAACGGTGCAGTAAAACGCCAATAGCAAGTAACCAGCCGGTGCGATCGCTTTGCCCTGCCAGTAAAATAGAACCGTCAAGACTGGCGTGCAGCACTAAACCGAAGATACTCAAGAAGAGTGTCGTTTGATGGGCTTGATGCGCCGCTTTATGAAAATATTTCTCGATCCAACCCGGCGCTAATAAACCGATAGTCATCAGCACTAAAACCAATAAACCACCGCTGTGTAATAGCTCAGGCAGAATATGAAATAGTACCAGTCCGGAGATGGTTACAAAAATAAAGGCATCAAGCAAATCTAGCCAACCAGGTTGACGCTGTAATAATCGGTACGTAAGTGGCCCTAGAAATAAGGCTAGAATGCTTAAAAACAGCAGCATAAAAAAATCTCGAATAATTAAATAAAGTCCATTTTGTTATATTATAACAGTTAATAAACAAAGTCTATTTAAGCGTTATAATATAACACTTAAATAGAGCAGACTATTTTTATTGATGATTATTTGTGTTGCTCTTTTTATGCTTTATGCAACGACCTGCTCTGCTTTTGGTAATGCCAGTGCAAAACAACCCGCGATAAGAATAAATAAGCTAGAAACAATTAAGCAGGCCGTTAATCCAAAACTGACAAATACCCAACCAGAAAGTAAGGTGCCGATTAAACGC
>JBLIEH010000141.1:0-5669 GCA_047632875.1 Psychromonas sp.
GTGTACAGGGGCAACAGAATTTTTCAACTGAATTAATTATGCCGGGGATAAGTTTTAGTCGTACCAGATTACGTGGCGGTCTTCATCCAACTTGGGGAGACACACAACGATACGAAATAGCCGGTGCGCATAAAAGTTTTTTTTCAAGTGCTGATTTATTTAAAATTTATGGAAAAGCAAAATTTTTGCGTAGTTATAACGAACAACAATTTTTCAGCACCACGGAAATTGGAGCCCTTTATACGGACTCTATCTATAACGTCCCGGCTTCAATGAGATTTTTTGCCGGAGGAGATCAAAGCATTCGCGGTTACAGTTACGAAAGCATCTCCCCTAAAGATGATGATGGCTATTTAATTGGCGGGAAATATATTGCAGTGCAAAGTTTAGAATATCGTTTTCCTGTGGCAGATAATTGGAAGTTAGCAACTTTTGTTGATGCGGGAACGGCGACCTCTACCTTTAGTGAGCCTATTTCTGTTGGCGCTGGTCTTGGTATTGTTTGGTCATCTCCGATCGGCCCGGTTAGATTTTATGTGGCAGCGCCAGTGAATAACTCCGATACAACGATTAATAAATGGATGGTGCACTTTATGATTGGGCCTGAATTATGAGTACGAGGTTTAACATTTTAACAATATGTAAAAAAATATTTTTAGCGTTAATTTTATTATTCGTCCTTTTCTTAGCAACGCTAAGTTATATTTTATTTACGCATTCAGGTAATAATCTCGCGATTCAATTTGCCAAAAAGATCGAGCCAGGTCTTTCCATTACCCTGGAGGAGGGGACTTTATTAAATAACCCCCGTTTTTCCGATGGCAGTTGGAAATCTGATCTTTTCTCAATCTCTTTTTCTCAGTTATCCTATTCCTTTGATTGGTCATGTGTTTTAAAAAAACTTTGTATTGAAAAACTGCAAGCCGATGATCTGCTTATTGTTTTAGACTTAGATAAGGCGCAGCCACCGACAGAAGCGGAAATTCAAGCACTGGCTAATGATCCCTTCACCTCGCTGCAACTGCCCTTTGAAATTGATCTTCAATCCCTGATATTAAACAATAGCGCTTTTAGCATGCCAGATATTGTCTCGGTTAATGTTAAACATTGGGAAATTAAAGCCCATGGTTATCAGGATAATATTACGGTTTTTAATTCAATCACAGAGGGGCTGCTGGTTGATCTTCCCGCGGGTAAAGATGCCGATAAGCCAGATACAGCAACAGAAACAGAAACAGAAACAAAAAATTTAATGGCATTAAATTCATTGCCTGCATTAATCAGTGAAGAAAATTTAGCGGATATCTCATCATTGTTTAATTTAGATATTAAAAATATCCAAATTTTAGACTTTAAATTAACCCAAGGTGAAAAGCAAAGCATAGTAGCGGTAAATTCGGCACAGGCGGCCTTAAGATTCTTTTATAACAATTTAGAAGTGGATCAATTCAAGATTGATATGCCGGATGCAGATCTGCAATTAATGGGAGAAATAAATTTTAGCGGTAAATATCCACTGGCAATGCAATTAACCGGCACCATTAAAGATTTAAAATACATAGAGCCGAACTCTCTGTTTAACTCTCAGCATTTTATTTTAAAAAGCAGTGGCGATTTTTCTGATTTAAAAACTGACTTACAGCTTAGCGATAAAATAACCGCACAAATGAAATTAGAGGTAAACTTATTAGCCGATAATTTACCTTACAGTATCGAACTGGATTGGCAAAAATTGGCTTGGCCCTTTGATGGCAAAGCCGCATATTTTTCACCCAAAGGGCAGTTAAGCAGCCAAGGAAAACTTAATGATTACCAACTCAGGTTACAGGGTGAGTATGAGTTAGAAAATATGCCCGGTGGAAAAGTAGATTTAAAGGCGGCAGGGGACTTACAAAAATTAAAAGTCGATAAATTAAAAATAAATACTCTGAACGGATTGTTGCAATTAACCGGTTTACTGGACTGGTCAAAAAAAATCATATGGCAGGGCCAATTAGACATTGCAGATATCGATTTAAAACAATTAGAAACGGAATATACAGGCCAATTTAACGGAAAATTAAAACAATATGTTGCCATTGAGCTAAATGAAAATAAAACCCCAAACTGGGCCATTTCTATTCCAGAAATGGCTGTTACTGGACAATTTTTAACCCGGCCCTTTGCGATTAATGGTGCCATTAACGGCAACGATAAAGAGGGGCTAATGTTGCAGAATGTTTACCTGCATAATGGTGACAACCAAATTCTGCTTAATGGCAAAGTTGCACAACAAAATGACTTGACTGTCGCTGTCAATATTAAAGATCTCAGCCATGCGTTACTTAAAAGTGCTGGTGCCATCAAAGGGAAAGTTAAGATCCAGGGACCGATGGATGCCATTAACGTCAGTGCTGATTTACAAGCAGATAGACTGCGCTATGAGACATCATCCCTTAAATCATTAACCCTTAATGGACAACTCTTACTTTCAAAACAGCCCAAAGCAACACTCGCTGTACAGGCTAAAAAAATCGAAGTTGCTGACCAGGTTATTGATACTATTGATATAAAGGTAAAAAATATTAGCCGCACAGCGCAAGGTGGAAACCATCAGATTGACCTTCAAGTTGTCAGTGAAATGCTTTCCACTGATATGCAGGTGCAATTAAAACAGATAGGTGATAAATGGTTGACGGCAGTGAGCGCGGCAGTTTTAAATCTTAAAAAACAAAAACTGACACTTAATAGTCCCTTTGATGTCATCATCGATAAACAAGATGTGCAACTTACTGCACATTGTTGGACGGCCTCAAGCAGCAGCAGAAAAAATAATGGCAAGTTATGCCTGGAAAAATTTAATATAGGTAAAACTAATAATATTATATTCCAGATAGACTCTTACCTGCTCGCGGGTCTTGATGGCATGTTACCTCAAGACATCAGCTTTGATGGTGCAATTTCGGCTGATGCGGATATCAGATGGAAAGAAAATAATAAACCAACCGCTAATATCAACGTCTATTCTACCGACATGAAAATGAAACTAAAGCTCGCACCCGAAGATAAAAATATTGTTGAGTATCCGGTTGATTCCTTTGTTATCAATGTCGTTTCAAACCAGAAAATTATCGATTTTTCAGCCAATATTTCATCAAAAAAATTACTCAATGCGCAGGTAAAAGGTCAATTAACAACTAAAACCAATACCCCGAATGTGCAAGCCGATATAGACATTGACGTGCCCAATTTTGAGCCTTTCAGGGTACTGATCCCCGAACTTGAAAAATTATCTGGCATGTTAACAGCAAATTTAAGCATCAACGGAGACATTAAAAACCCGCTCGTTAATGGCGAAATCCATGTGACAGATACATCGATTAAAGCGGTAGGGGCCCCGGTCCAATTACATGATTTAAATACTATGGTTAAAATCAGTAACAGATCTGCCACATTAGAAGGTTATTTTGATACTAATGGTGAAGAGACCGCAGGCAAAAAAAGCAACAAAACATTCAGATTTATCAATAAAACACTCGGCCTTGTTGATACGTCGCTTAAGTTTGTGACCTCGCCGCTGCAGAAAAATAAAAAAATAAAAAAGGAAGATATAGAAAAAGGTAAGGCCTACATTACCGGTGAGTTTGACTGGCAGGATAAGTTTAAGGGGAAAGTTAATTTATATGGCAATAAATTGGTTATAAATGATTATTCTAAAATATATCTTTTGGTCAGTCCAAATTTGGAATTAACCTTTGAGCAAACGATTAATTTAACGGGAGACATTGTTGTTGACCAGGGACAAATCACAGTAAAAGAATTACCTGCCGGGGCCGTTTCAACCTCGAAAGATATTGTGGTTGTTGATATTAAAAAGAAACCTAATGCAACTGACTTGCCGATCATCATAAATTTAAGCGTTGATCTTGGACGAAAATTAAAAATTGAGGCCCTTGGTTTAGACACCTCAATCACGGGTGATCTCTTAATCAGGAAAAGATTGGATAAAGATCTCACCATACATGGTGACTTAAAACTTGTGGATGGTAGTTATCGCGCATTAGGTCAGCAGTTAGTATTACAAAATAGCAGAGTAATATTCCAAGGGATTCCTGAATCTCCCTACATTTCAATTGAAGCAATCCGCGATCCTAATAAAATAGAAGATGATGTTATCGCAGGGGTACGAGTAACCGGCACGCCAGATCAACTTGAACTTGTTATATTTTCTGAACCCAGTATGTCTCAACAGGACGCTTTAGCCTATATAACGCGTGGAAAATCAATATCGAGCAGTCTCAACGGCCAGGAAGACAATCAATTTACTAATATGCTTATTAATTTTGGGGCAGGCCAAACTTCTGAAGTGATGGGCGATTTCGGTAATAAAGTCGGTATAAGTGATTTATCGCTCACTTCCAGCGGTGAAGGCGGTGCCCAGAGTGTCGGTGTCAGTGGCCGTATTGCCCCAAATTTAGAAGTCAGTTATGGGGTTGGCGTATTTGATAGCTTTACAATGTTTTCTATTCGTTATGAATTGTTTGAACGTTTTTTTATAGAAGCCTCAAATGGCTTAAATCAAGCTGTCGATGTGTATTATCAATGGGATAACGAATAATCTTCAATAATTAAATTCAATGGGTTAGTTAAGCGCTAAAGTTAGCGAGTAATAAAAGGGTGCTTGCCACAAAGTTTTATTTAAAGCAGTAACAACGTCGCATTAACTAAGCAGTTTCATAGTCGTAAACACAGGTAGTTAAAGATACTCAGTTAATATTTTTAACGCTCAAGCCTGGTCAGACTGTAAAAACAGGGTGCTTTTGTTACAAAAATATTATTGAAAACAATAAAAAGGCTTACTTTTACGGGAGCCATAAAAACAACTGGTTATAAAAACAGTTAAATGTCCTTGCCCGTAAAATCCTGACTTATTGAACTTAAGTAACCATTAAATTCAGTGAACTAGCCTAAATCATCCAGATTAATTGTTGGTAAAGGCTCATATATTCAAAACTATTGGATTAGAACGCATCTTAAGTGTCAAAAACCGCGTTTAAGAATTTACTAAACATGATTTTATTTATAATAAAAAACTGGTATGTGTATTTTATTACTAGCTTAAATTTAAATAGTCTTGGTCAGTGAGTTAAATTATTGACGAAAGTAAGTAAACAAAACTATTTAAATAGCGTCAGACAGTTAATTACACAGTTACAAAAACTAAGTGGCAAACCAAATAAACAGTGCGAACCTAGCTACTAAAATAAAAAGAACAGTGTTCAAACGTTTAGATGATACGAAGCGATACACAGTATGAATTAATTTAGATTCAAACACTTGTTTGCGAGCTAAATATCAGGGCAATAACAACTTCAAAAAAGCTGATGTTAGGTGGCATTATATAAAAGGGAACCGGAAAATTAGCCTTGAAAATTGATGACGAATAACAGTTGCACGAAGTTTATATTTTAGTGAAAGTGTTTATTATTGAAATAACACCAATAATATCAATTGGATAGAGAGGTTCAGAGTCATCATTTAGTTTGTGAAATAGCTAATAACGTTTCTAATTCAAAGGATAGCTGATTTCTATTTAAACAATAGATTAGCAGTAAGCGAGTATTTATCCCTATACTCAGCAATAAACACTAATGCGCATAATGTATATTATGTTAAATAGGGTTTGTGTC
>JBLIEH010000142.1:0-5655 GCA_047632875.1 Psychromonas sp.
CATAGGGGTTAACCATCACACAGGTATGACTGAATTTTTCCACTTGCTGTTTAACCGCGTCGATAACTTTAGGGTGACTGTGCCCGGTGTTACAAACAGCAATCCCGGCACCAAAATCGATATAGCGCTGGCCTTCAACATCCCAAATTTCAGAATTTTTAGCATGGTCGACATAAACCGGATAAATATTCCCCTGACCACGTGCAATGACTTGTGTTTTTCTATTTTGTAAGCTTTCGTTTGACATGATTTTATTCCTAATATTTTATTTATTATTTAATCGGCGATAATGGACAAAGTGTTATATATTTAAACTACTTATTTAAGCCACCCATGCATAAATACTTGATTTCTAAATAATCATCTAATCCATATTTAGAGCCTTCACGACCACTGCCTGATTGCTTGACGCCGCCAAAAGGCGCGGCTGCATTTGAAATGATGCCTTCATTAATGCCAACCATGCCATACTCCAGGCCTTCAGCAACACGCCAAACGCGGCCGATATCACGCGCATAGAAATAAGCGGCTAAGCCATACTCACTATCATTTGCCATGGCAATCACTTGATCTTCATGCTCAAAGGCAATAATGGGTGAGACGGGGCCAAAAATTTCGTTGCGCGCAATAGGCATATCATTACGCACATTGGTTAAAATAGTCGCTTGATAAAAATTATCACCGGCACCGTCACGTTGCCCACCTAAGAGCACCTTTGCGCCTTGTGCAACAGAGTCAGTGACTAGCTTATTCACACCCTCTACAGCTGTGGTTGAGATCATCGGCCCAATATTGACGCCCTCGGTTAAACCATTGCCTATTGACAATTTAGCCACCGCAGCGCTAAATTTTTCTGTAAATATATCAAGTACCCCATTTTGTACAAAAATGCGATTGGTACACACACAGGTTTGTCCTGCATTGCGATATTTAGAAGCCATTGCGCCCTCTACTGCGGCATCTATATCGGCATCATCAAAGACGATAAAGGGCGCATTCCCGCCCAATTCCATCGACACTTTTTTCACTGTTGTCGCACATTGGCTGATTAATAGTTTACCAATTTTGGTTGAACCGGTGAAAGTGAATTTAGCTATATCAGGGTGCTGGGTCAGTACTTTACCCATTCCCGATGCATCTTCACCGACGACCACGTTGAACACCCCTGCTGGAATACCCGCTCTTTCGGCAAGCTCTGCCATGGCAAGTGCAGACAGTGGTGTTTGTGTTGCGGGACGAACCACGAAGGTACAACCTGCCGCTAACGCCGCCGCTGCTTTTCTTGCAATCATCGCATTTGGGAAGTTCCAAGGCGTGATCGAGGCGACTACGCCAACGGGTTGCTTAACAACGATAATACGCTTGTCACCCGATGGAGCGGGGATGGTATCACCGTAAACGCGTTTTCCCTCTTCGGCAAACCACTCAACAAAAGCCGCACCATAGCCGATTTCTCCTTTTGCTTCTGCAAAAGGTTTACCTTGTTCAAGTGTCAAAAGGCGCGCTAAATCATCTTGGTGTTGGATCATCAAATTGAACCAATTACGCATTAACGCTGCGCGTTCATTGGCAGATTTCGCTGACCAGGCTTTTAAAGCCGTTTTTGCTGCTTTGACAGCAAGCTCGGTTTCAACAATCCCCGCATTAGACACTTTAACCAAGACTTCCCCCGTCGCCGGATTGGTGACATTAAAATAAGATTCGCTGCTATGCCAGCTACCATCAATATAGGAAAAGGTTTTAATTAATTGACTATCTTGTATTCCGTGCATGGTTATCTCCAAGTTGATTTACATATGTTAAACACTGTTAACATGCCTGAATCCGCAACTTAAGCAAGCAGCAGATTTTTAACCTTATTTATCTTTATCTATTGAATAACAATTTCAACTGATGTTAAATACAAAACATTCAACACTAAGTTTGAGGTAAATAAAACTTTGAATAAAACATCGATAATTCCGAAACCGATCGCTGAATATGATTTACGCTTGTTGCGTATTTTTGTTTCGGTTGTCGAAAATGGCGGGTTTTCGGCTGCGGAATCGGCCCTTGGCATTACCCGCTCGACGATCAGCATTCATATGTCAAATTTAGAAGAGCGCATGAAGCTCAAACTGTGTCTACGAGGCCGAGGTGGATTTTCGCTAACAGAGGATGGCCAAACGGTCTACCGTGCTGTGATAAATTTATTTGAATCATTGAATGATTTCTCGCTCTTGGTGGGCACCTTAAGTAAAGAGCTAAGTGGTGAATTAATCATTTTGTGCGCCGACCAGTTAAACCCCGCTAAACAGTATAAACTGGCCGAAGTGGTGCAACTTATTCATAAAAACTCGCCGAACTTACACCTTGTTTTAGACAGTGAGCCTATCGCTAATATTGAAAAATCCTTGTTAAAAGATAAGGCGCATATTGGTTTATTCCCTGATTACCAGAATATCGAAGGGTTGCAGTATCAGCACTTGATGAGTGAAGCCGTGTATCTTTGCTGCAGTAAAAAACACCCTTTTTTTAACAAAGTAGATACCTTTATTAGCCCGGAGGAATTAGGCAGCGTGCCCGCCATTCATCCCGGCATTGATGTTGATTCATTAGGCATTGAGCAGCTCCAAAAATTAAATCTAGCGGCCAAGTCTTATCAATTTGACACCAGAAAAGCGATGATTTTATCAGGTTGTTATATCGGATTTATGCCACAAAGTTATATTCAAGATGAGCTCAATAACGGTGAAATAAGAATTATTCAACCGAGCAAACTTACCTACCCATTTAATTTATCACTGGTTGCAAAAAAATCGCCCAGAGAGGCAAATAAAGTAAAATTATTAACAGAGATATTCAATCGTGTTTTTGATTGTCCATAGCGGCGTTTTAACTGCTGGATTATATCCTTTTTACTGATCTTAGTTGTTTTCATTCAGACTCGATCATCTTAAAAAACGTCTTAACCGCCTATTACAATCTTATGTCCAATTCAACGGGGCACGCCAACTTTTTTTTGGCCAAGCACAATGTGTAGTGAGTTCCCCTTTCTGTTTCTCGCTGATCATCTAACCGTTATTTGTGATCATCGAATTATACTATTGATAATACTCTGCCCGTAAGATCGACAAATTGTGATCTTTTTTCACAACATGGCCGTATTCTTTATCCAGACAGCAAATACAAACACCAAAGAAGGAGTCTGCCATTATGAATATTGTTGACAAACAAAGCGTTAATGAAAGTATCAACCCTGTTAGCCACAAATCATTACTGCACAGCAAATGGACAAAAATAACTGTCTTTAATAAAGAAAAACATTTTATTGTCAGTGATCTCGAATTTAATGAAGATAACAAAATAATACGCTGTGTTATCCAGGCTGTTATTAACCATGCAGAATATGACATTAATTGGCGCTCGTTGAAGGATGGTAAACAGTGGTTAATTGGCTGGCGATAAGCACTGTTTTAGGTTAGATAAGCTAAACTTATAATAGGTTTGGCGATGGGGGTTCATTATGAGTGACTTTATTGAAAAAATTAACCTGCGGGGAAAAGCGGAAGAGGATATTTATTTTGCTAAATTAAACCAGAAACTGATTGATGCCTTACATAAAAAAATGGCTAAAAAATCCGATAAAGAAATAGATCAGGGTAATGAAAGCCTCTCTGAACAAGATCCTGAAAATCTATCTAAGTAAAATTGAATATCATTGATATTTGAAGTTAGTCCGGAAAAACAGGCAGCTGCAAAGCGTTATGGTATTTTTCATTAAAGATAACTCATTTCCAATTTGTAAGAAAACGATGCGCAGACGCAGCGGGGGTTTTACATAATTTTTGCACTAATGCGAAAGGAACCCTTGTCATATTATAACGCTGCTGAATTTTATTAATCATGGTCAACCACACTTTGGCTGTCATTTCTGAATCGAATAAAGCACGGTGATACCCTCCCTCGGTTTGAATATTTAAATAATCAACCAAAGTCCTTAATTTATGATTAGGTGCATCCCGCAGTAGTCTTCTTGCTAAAAGCATTGAACAACTAATTTGTCCAGGGTAGCGCCTTGATATTCTGTGTAATTCAGCATCTAAAAAGTTTTTATCAAAGGAGGCGTTATGGGCAACAAGATTATCAGAGCCGATAAAATCACAAAAACTATCCATCACCACCGCGCAGGGCTCAGCTTCCGCTAACATTTTATTACTTATGCCGGTAAAGTTTTCAATAAAAGAATTGATCCTCATACCCGGGTTCATTAGCGCCTGAAACCGATCAACCAACAGACCATTTTTGATCCGCACTGCCCCTATTTCAATCGCCCTATCGCCCATTTTGGGCGATAAACCTGTTGTTTCAAAATCAAATATGACAATATTATTAGCATCAGACATTTTACGGTTTCACTTTCTAAGACGATTAATAAATAACAAAATTATTTTATTATTTATGTGGAAATCTGCTAAATACAAAGAAAGGCAGATAATTAACAGCTACTATTTTTCACGTAATTTTAACACTGCTTTTTTGGCCGATCCGAAAGCAAAACGTGTAATATCTACGTCTGCCAATTTTACCCACTCAACAGCGGCAACATCATCTTGCGCTTGAACAGTTGGCTTTTCATCTAATTCAACCACAAACAAAGCATCACAGGTTTTATATTCCACATCCTTATACAAATAGGTATTACTGTTGGAGAATATATATTTTGCAGCTGATACAGTAATGTCTAATTCTTCATACAATTCGCGCACTACAGCTTCTTCAAGTGATTCGTTCGGATCAACAAAACCACCGGGGAGATCCCACATGCCTATGCCCGGGTTTCTGCCTCTTGTCGCAATAAGCAGTTCATCCTGACAACAGATTGCGACCATTACAGCCGCGGCTGTGTTCTGGTAAAAGGTGAACTGACATTGGTCACAAGAAAATTGTTTAGATGAAATGCTTTCAAGCGACTTCAAACCGCATACCGGGCAATAAAACATAGCTTCTCCAAGATCAAATAAAACTTATTAAGATAGGCCTGTCTTAGCCCTATAACTTGCGCCATGTTAGCATCCTAGGCGCATCCAGATATAGTCTAATTTGAGCTGAGCTAATAAACTGGCTCCTGTTTTTCACCGATTAGTGTCTCAGTGTATTTGAGCTGTTCATTGACGAAGATGTCTGTACTTTTTGAAACAATAGCGGTGTTATTTAATGGCACTATTCCCAGTGGCGGATGATAGCTTACTGCAAACCCCAGATAAAATAAGATGACGGTTAAAAAAAGCCCTAATGAAATCGTGCGGACAGCCTTAATGGGAGGGACTGAGACCTGCTTTTTGTTTTTATGTTTAAGCCATTCAGAGAAAGTGATGGCAATAATCAGCCACATTGTTCCGACTAGGTAGCCGCTCCATACGTCACTTATATAATGAACCCCCAGATATATCCGGCTAAAGCCAATCGCTATAATGATGATGATTGTGGCAAATAATATATTTACCTTTTGACTCCAACTTTGGGTAAAGCGGATCAGTAGATAGCCGAAAAAACCGTAGAACGCCACCGCTATAGTCGCGTGCCCGCTAGGGAAAGAAAAAGAAGCTTCCATATAAACAGCCAGTTCCGGGCGAGGTCGATGAAAAGCCAGTTTCCCCAAATAGGTAAATGTCT
>JBLIEH010000143.1:0-5598 GCA_047632875.1 Psychromonas sp.
GTTGTAAGTTCACATCAACAATGTCTATCCCTAAATCGTACGATGCGATAATCTCGTCGACCATTTCCCAGGTTTCCTGGCGCACCACTTCCCGGCCCGTTGTTAACACATCATCCATAGTCGAATGGCCAACAATAAAACGTAATGAACTGTCTAATGCCTGCAATAAACTGTTATCGGCATTAGTGACACTAAACAGGTATTTTTCCGGCGCAATAATGCGGTACTGCACTTCCATCCCAATCTGAACAATATTTTCATCTTCTGTCAGCATGAAACCCGTTGTTGGCATAGTACGAAATGCTTCAACGTTGATCGGAATAATTTTATCAACAAACTTAGGATTCCAATGCAAACCTGCCTCAACTTGAGAATGGTAAGCGCCAAAACGTAATACCACACCACGATCAGATTCTTTAATCGTATACCAACCACTCACAAACCAAACAACGGCAAGTACTGCAAACACAGCAATAATGGCAATATTACCGCCGCCCTTATTACCATCATCGTCTGAAGAAGGCTTTTTACCAAACAAACCACCGAGCAGTTTTGATAATTTTTGGAGAACGACATCAAGATCAGGTGGTCCCTGATCTTTCTTTTTATCATTGTTTTTCCACGGGTCTTTATCTTTTCCCGGTTCGTTCCAAGCCATATATAGCTCCCGATTTAATAATACAAAAAAGTGTTAAGCAATGTAGCAATGTTCACCCTAATAATAAAGAAAACATGACATAATATGCGACGAGTTGATCAAAAAAGCTATTTAGCGTTAACAACATACCCCTCTATTAAGGAACCTTGCTGTTTTATTAAGCGCTGCCACTCAATCGCATTTAAACGAATATCCAATAGACAATCACCATTGTCAGCATAAGACTCATCTTCAATACAGTCCAACTGGTGAAATAGAGCGCGTAATTTTCCCTCGTTTGCTGGTATTGCAAGTTGCAGCGAACGAATATGCCCCGATAGAAGCGTGGTTAAGGACTCAAATAACAGCTCCACACCTGCTCCGGTTTGTGCAGATAACCACACCTTCGCAGGTTTACCCAAATCATCAAAATCAATATGCGCTTGAATACCTTCAACTGCATCAATTTTATTCATGATCATCAGCTGCGGTACTTCACCTGCACCAATCTCATCTAAGACGGTTTGTACCGCGATAATATTATCGTGGTAACAGGGATCCGAACAATCGACAATATGCAGTAATAATGTCGCGTCACGGGTTTCCTGCAGCGTGGCTTTAAATGCCGCGACCAAATCATGCGGCAAGTGACGAATAAAACCGACGGTATCGGCTAAAATACAACTGCCGACATCAACGACTTCCGTTTTACGCAGAGTAGGGTCAAGTGTGGCAAAGAGTTGATCGGCGGCATAAACCCCGGCATCGGTAATATGATTAAAGAGCGTGGATTTACCCGCATTAGTATATCCAACCAATGCCAGAGTGGGTACTTCATTACGTTGACGCGCTCGGCGCCCCTGCTCACGCTGTTTTTCCACTTTTGCCAGGCGCGATCTGATGGTGCTGATCCGTGCTCGCAGTAAACGTCTATCGGTTTCTAATTGAGTTTCACCCGGACCACGTAATCCAATTCCCCCTTTTTGCCGTTCCAAATGCGTCCAACCACGAATAAGTCGCGTAGAAAGATGACGTAATTGAGCTAACTCTACCTGCAGTTTGCCCTCATAAGTACGTGCACGTTGGGCAAATATATCTAAAATCAACGCGGTTCTGTCTAACACTAAACATTCGCATAATGCTTCTAAATTGCGTTGTTGAGCCGGGGTCAATGCATGATTAAAAACAACCACATTAGCGCCAAGTGTTTTTACAGTATCGGCAATTTCTTGTGCTTTACCCGTGCCGACAAAGTATCGAGCATGTGGGGACTTGCGCGGACCGGTAATAGTCTCAAGCGTATTTACACCGGCAGAACTCACTAATAGTTTAAGTTCATCAAGATCTTCTTTTTTATTCTCATCGGAAAAAATGATATGAACTAAAACAGCCTTTTCTCCGGCTTCGTAACGATCAAACAAATAAATCTCCAATATAGAAGGAAAGTAATACTTATCATCCTAGCATAAGCCACTTAAGGATAGGATCATAATGTTATAAAAAAAGGCCTGCGTAAAGCAAGCCAAAATTGTTCGATAAACTGTTTTTATGCTTAATCATTTTCGACATGTTGAATGGGTGCCATGGCGCGAGCAGGCACAACGGTTGAAATGGCGTGTTTGTAGACCATTTGACTCACGGTGTTTTTTAACAAGATAACAAATTGATCAAAAGACTCAATTTGTCCCTGTAACTTGATCCCATTGACTAAATAAATTGCCACTGGAATGTGCTCTTTACGTAGCGCATTTAAAAATGGGTCTTGAAGTGACTGTCCTTTGGCCATGGGCTTTCCCTATTATTGTTATTAGATAGTTTTTAATACCCGATCAGTATAAACAATGGTTAAATAAAAACCGATTTGATTGCTCAAAATTTTGATCCGTAACACTTTATGGCATTGCCGAAGAGTCAAAACAGGCGCGTGATTTTAGAGCGGCTTTTAAAATTTAACCTAACATTGCCTCTGCAAACATAAAAGAAGGCGTTAACTAGTGTCTTCGTACTTAAGTTTTTATTATATATTCACAATCTAATTTCATCGCTCCTTTCAATAGAAGGGGATGAATAATTATATTGTGTACGCGGACTTCTGTCGGTTGCCACTCGTCTTTTCTCTGTGTAGTGCAGCACCTCGGTGTCCTCTGTGGTAGTCCCTTAAGTTTGTTACAAAAAATCACCACAGAGCACACGCACACTTCATCAGACTGCGAAACTTTGTTTCGATTCTTCCTCATCAACAGAGTTTAAGGAAGAAAACATAAAACAAGAATAATTAGCTTTAGTATTTTCTCTGTGTAGCGCAGCGCCTCCGTGTCCTCTGTGGTAGTCCCTTTAAGTTTGTTACAAAAAATCACCACGCACACTTGAGCATAAAAATGAATGTTGGTATTTAAGTCTGAAAGCACTAGTACCTTCTGTAGTAACTATTGCTCCCTAATGACACCTTATAACACCGCTTTTATCCGTGCAAAATTCTCTGCATCGTTAGTTTCAAGCCAAGTTACATCCTTCCAACCGCGTAACCAAGTCATTTGCCGTTTGGCGAGTTGTCTGGTTGCGACAACGCCGCGAAAGCGCATTTCCTCATAATCCATTGTGCCCTGTAAATATTCCCACATCTGTCGGTAACCGACGCAGCGCATTGAGGGTAAATCCAAATGCAAATCACCACGTTGATAAAGTCTACGTACCTCTTGCTCAAATCCAGATCCCAACATTAACTCAAAACGTTGCTCGATACGTTTATGCAATATGCTTTTTTCAGCGGGTGCGATGGCAAACTGTTTAATGTTATAGGGAATAGGGGCACTTTTCACTTGGGTCAGTTCAGTTAAGCTTTTGCCTGATATACGGAAAACTTCAAGTGCGCGAGCTAAACGTTGCGGGTCATTCACATGGATACGTTCAGCCGAAACGGGATCTATTTCATGAAGTCTATCATGTAAAACTTGCCAGCCTTTTTCCAGCGCTTCCTTCTCAATCTGCGCCCTAATTTCAGTATTAGCACTGGGCAATGGGGATAATCCGTCTACTAAGGCTTTGTAATACAACATAGTCCCGCCCACTAGTAATGGAGTGTGACCGCGCTTGGTGATTTCCTGCATTAACCTTAATGCATCTTGACGAAAGTCACCGGCAGAGTAGGACTCAAGTGGATCAATAATATCAACCAATGCATGTGCCGCCAGCTGCAACTCGGCATTGCTTGGTTTGGCCGTGCCGATATCCATGCCTTTATAAATTAACGCGGAATCAACACTGATAATTTCACAATCACATTGTTGGGCTAATTTTATGGCTAAATCGGTTTTTCCCGAAGCGGTAGGCCCCATTAAAAAAATGGCCGTGGGATAGTTATTCATGTAAAAAACCTTGTACTAATAATGATAAATCTGGCTCCCTAAACAATTGTTCCCGGCAGTCATCAAGCTGGTCGGAGAATAACGCCAATAATAAATCAAAAAGCGATTTAGCACTTTGTTCAGTCCAATGAATATTGTCTGCTTGCTGCCGTTTTAATGTTTTGACGACAAATCCACAAAACAGATTCACCTGTTGTGCATCCACAGTGTTATCTGTTTGACCTAAATAGGTTAATAACTCGGGTATAATTTTCGCAATCGGCGCCTGCCTAAGTAACGCGGGCACTTTACTAATAATCAGCTTATCGTTCTGTATTTTAAAAACAAAACCCAAGCGCGTGAATAACTCGCTAAAGTCTTCGCTGGTTTTTAATAAAAGTGAATCAAGTTGCACACGCACAGGTAATAACAAAGGTTGTGCTATCACTTCTCCGTCAGACCAGGCCGCAAATAACTGCGTTTGTTTAATCATCAAATCGGCATTTTCGAGGGACAATACTAAAAAAGGCGAGTCAGTATTGAGCAGCCCCTGCTTAGCATTGAGCTTAATTAATAAGTATTGCCTGTCGATCAAACATACTATCCCCGCAAAAGTCGCATGAGTTAGCGCAGCTGATTGGCGTTCTTCGCCCGATAAGGGCAGGTGAGCCTCAGCGACAAAATCGCAATAGGCAGCCACTTTAGCTTGATCCAGTGGCGGGTTGGTTGCACCTTTGGCATAGCCTGAATATAGCGCTGCTGGTTGCTCATTAGCCCGCCCGGCACTTTGACTTTTCCCCTCTAAATCATACTGAGCATAAGGTTTAGGAGCACCGCTGTTTGCCGGTAAATAAGCGTGCTCACTGGATTTAGCTTGTGGCTCTGAGGCTAACAAGGGGGCTTCATTTAAAGTCACGGTTAATGTACTGACGATAAAATCATGCACCCAACGCGCCTGATGGAAACGTACTTCATGTTTTGAAGGGTGTACATTCACATCCACTTGATCCGGATCACATTCAATATAAATAACATAAGCGGGGAATTTCCCCTGAGGTAAGGAGTAAGCATAAACTTGCTTAATTGCATGGTTAATTAATTTATCGCGAATCATCCTGCCATTGATATAACAGTACTGCACATCGTTTAATGACCGTGCGGACAAACTATCTGAAACCCAACCCGATATTTTCAGCTTATTATCGCTATTTTGAAAAGATAAAGCGCTGTTAACAAAACTTTCACTGCAAATAGAGGCAAGACGTTTTTCCTGCTGGTTTTGTGTCTCTGCAGCGCGATACTGACGAACAATTTTATCATTGTGTTTAAGGATAAAAGTAATTTCAAAACGGCTTAATGCGATGCGCCGAATCAACTCGTCAATATGCTGAAATTCGGTTTTTTCTGTTTTTAAAAATCGCCGCCGGGCAGGCGTATTAAAAAACAGATCCAAGACCTCCACCGTTGTCCCCTGCGGATGAGCAGCAGGTAGAATCTTCACCTCCATATCCCGACCTTCAGCGATCGCTTGCCAGGCCTGATCCTGATCAACAGGTTTAGAGGTAAAGGTCAGACGCGAGACCGAACTTACGCTGGCTAAGGCTTCACCGCGAAACC
>JBLIEH010000144.1:0-5575 GCA_047632875.1 Psychromonas sp.
CTTTCCCGTTTCCGTGGATGCGCATTATAGGGATTTAGTTAACCTTGGCAAGGGTTTTATGACGATAAAAACCTGACTGCTTATTTGTTAAACAACTCCTGATATTCCTTCATTTATATGCCAGTTTAAAACAATCCCTATTTTAATTGAATTATAACTAGCACCTGCCAAGGCGATTTAGGTAACATAGCCCCTTTCTTGTTTCAGTTTTATTTTGAGTGGTATTTTATGACATTTTCTTTGGGTCAACGTTGGATTAGTGATGCAGAATCCGAATTAGGATTAGGCACTATTGTCGCTTTAGAGGGACGTATGTTGACATTGTTATTCGCAGCTTCAGGTGAGCAGCGTTTGTACGCTATTGAAGAAGCCCCTATTACACGTGTTCGTTTTAATGTCGGAGATGAGATCCTTAGCCATGACGACTCGACATTATTGGTCAGTGAAGTCGTCGAACAGGACAACTTAATAACCTATATCGGGACACGGGTAGATAATGGTACAGCAAGCGAATTACGAGAAACTTTCCTAAATAATTTCATCAAGTTTAATAAGCCGCAGGATAAATTATTTGCCGGTCAGATTGATAAATTCGATCGTTTTGTGCTGCGTTATAAATCCTTAACCAATCAACACCAGCAACAAAAATCTAAACTGCGTGGCTTATTAGGCGCACGGGTAGATCTTATTCCCCATCAGTTTTATATCGCAGAAGAAGTAGGTAAACGTCATGCTCCGCGGGTTTTATTGGCCGATGAAGTGGGTCTGGGTAAAACCATTGAAGCGGGTTTAATTATCCACCAGCAATTAGTGACCGGTCGCGCTAAACGTATTTTGATTGTTTTACCTGAAAACTTACAGCATCAGTGGTTGGTGGAAATGATGCGCCGTTTTAATTTACATTTTAGTATTTTCGATGACTCACGTTGTAATGAAGCTTATCTTGATTCAGTTAATCCCTTTGAAACCGAACAATTAGTTCTGTGCAGTATAAATTTATTACGTAAAAAGACCCATTTCGAAAATGCACTAGAAGCAGATTGGGATTTACTGATCGTTGATGAAGCGCACCACCTTATTTGGGATAAGGAAAAACCAAGTCGCGAATACCAGGTTGTTGAAGCATTATCAAAAAGTATTCCCGGTGTTTTATTACTGACAGCAACACCAGAACAACTGGGTCACGAGAGCCATTTTGCACGTTTACGTTTATTAGATCCCAATCGTTTCTTTGACTACCAAAAATTTATCGAGGAGGAAGAGGGTTACAAACCCGTTGCCACTGCGATTAATGAACTGCTGGAAAACAATCAATTATCCAATCAATCGAAGAACAGTATCACCGAGCTACTCAGCGAACAGGACGTGCAGCCCCTGTTTAATATTATTGATGACATTTCTATTGAAAATGACCAACGTCAGGCAGCACAACATGAATTGGTCAGTAACTTGTTAGACAGGCATGGTACCGGACGTTTATTATTCCGTAATACCCGTTCAGCTATTCAAGGCTTCCCAAAACGTTGTTTAAAAACAATTGCCCTGCCTTTGCCTGAGCAATACATTACCGCGATTAAAGTGTCTAAAATGTTACCTTCAGGCACGCTGCAGGAACAAGCCTTTCGGGCACTTTACCCCGAACAGATTTATCAAGATTTTGAAGGCGGTAAAAGTAATTCCTGGTGTTTATTCGATCCGCGCATAAATTGGTTAATTGATCTTATTCAGCAGTTAAAAGGGGAGAAGATTTTAATTATTGCAGCACAAGCTGAAACAGCATTGGCACTTGAAGAGGCCTTACGCACTCGTGAAGCCATTAAAGCAGCTGTTTTTCATGAAGGTTTATCATTAATTGAACGTGACAAAGCGGCTGCTTATTTCGCACAAACAGAAGATGGTGCGCAGGTGATGATTTGTTCTGAAATTGGTTCAGAAGGACGTAACTTCCAATTTGCCCATCATCTGGTATTATTTGATCTGCCGATTAACCCGGATCTTCTTGAGCAGCGTATTGGTCGTTTAGACAGGATAGGCCAACGTTGCGATATTCAAATCTATACCCCTTATTTAAAAGGAACGTCACAGGAACACCTGCAAAAATGGTATGAACAAGGTCTACAGGCCTTCACCCAGACGACTCCAACGGGGCACACTGTTTTTGAGTTAATTAAAGAGGATCTCATTAATTTACTGGCAACGGGCGAGAACGATAATGGTGAAGTCGATAAACTCATTAAACTGACACGCAGCCATAACGACAAGCTTAAAAAGCAACTCGAACAAGGCCGTGACAAATTATTAGAAATCAACTCCAGTGGTATCCTGCATCAAAGTGATTTGCTTGATGATATTATGGAAATGGATCAGAAACCAGATTTCACCCAGTTTGCTCTGCAGCTCTTTGATGTGGTGGGTGTACAGCAGGAAGACAGAGGTAATCACTGTTTAGTGGTCCGTCCCACTAATCATATGCTGACCAGCGATTTCCCGGGACTATCGGAAGAAGGGGCAACCATCACCTTCAACAGAAAAACTGCATTAAGTCGTGATGATGTACAGTATTTAAGCTGGGAGCATCCGATGATCAGCGGCGGGATGGAGATGATATTAAGCTCAGATACCGGCACAACGGCGGTGTCCATTTTAAAGAATAATTCATTACCCCCTGCGACGACATTTCTAGAATTAATCTATGTGGTAGAAGCAATCAATACAGATAATGCACAATTAAGTCGTTTCTTACCCACCACCCCTATTCGTTTGTTATTGGATAAAAATGCTAAAGATTTAGGACAGAATGTCACCTTTGATAGTTTTAACCGCCAGTTAACGCCTATTAACCGCCATATCAGCCGTAAAATAGCCAATACCTCACAGCCTTTAATTCATCAATTGATTAAAGATTCACTGCCGGCAGCACAAAAATTAATGGCTGACATTATTAATCAGGCAAAACATAATATGCAGCAGACCCTGCAGCAGGAACAAGATCGTCTGCAAGCATTAAAAGCGGTCAATCCTAATATCCGCGAAGAAGAGATCCAATTCCTACGGGATCAACAAAACAACTTCGAACAGATATTAGAGAAAACCCAATTAAAACTAGATGCCATCAGGTTTATTGTTTCAACACAATCATAGAAAAGGCTGACAGCTAATAGCTAACAGCTGTTAGCTTTCTTTTACTTTTGAGCCTTACAGCTTACAAACTTAAAGCAGATACTCATATGCCAAATTTTGTTTACACCCCACCAACAGCACCTTATTTAGATATCCTCTATCAGGATGAAGATATTGTGGTCTTAAATAAACCTTCTGGTTTGTTAAGTGTACCTGGCCGCGAGAAAAAAAATCGTGACAGTTTGGCGTTACGTATTTTACGTGTATGGCCAAATGCATCCGTTGTCCACCGTTTAGATATGGCAACCTCCGGGATTCTTATTTTGACCATGCGTAAATCGGCACAAAGTCATATGGGACGACAATTCCAACAAAAAGTGATCGATAAAACCTATTACGCACGCGTTGAAGGTATTATAGAAGAGGATAATGGCTTAATCGATTTACCCATTCGTTGTGACTGGGAAAATCGACCGCGTCAAATTGTGGATTTTGACCAGGGTAGAAGCTCACAAACAGAATGGTCCGTGGTTAAAAGAGAAAAGTTAACCACCCTGGTTTGTTTAAAACCTTTAACGGGACGGACCCATCAGTTACGCATACATCTGCAGGCGATTGGCCATCCGATTGTTGGTGATGAATTTTACGCAACCGAGTTCGGGCAGAAATTTTCACCGCAGCGTTTGGCATTACACGCCGCAAGCATAACGCTCACCCACCCTTCAACCGAAGAGCGGATTAGCTTTAACTGCCCGCCACCCTTTGCAGACATTTAATCACTAGGGCCTGTTTCCTAAAATCACCTGATCAGGCAGAGTTAAGTGATTTAGGATAATAGAAAATGACAATCAACTTAATACATTTAAACGACTGTACAAGCACTGATACCCTGGTCAAAATCACCTTTTATTCCGATATTATCAACACCATATCCTGATTAATATAGCCAAATGTTATATCAAGTGACATAATTGTACTGATAAGCGAAGCTAAAATGGTGAAAATACTAGCCGAGAACAGATTTTTTCACTAGTATCTACAAGGTTATAAAATACATTCATAAAACACAAAAATGTATAGAACTCGCTTCGAGTTCCCCTCTTTTTTGTTGTACTTACGACAAACAAAAAAAAGACGCAGCAAGGCCCACAAAGCCTGATCAAGACGTTTAAATTAAATAAAAGCCTGTACAAATAGAAGCTGAATATGACCTAGATCTATTTATGCCTTTTTTTTTGTACGTAAAATCGACCATTCATAATAACAAGCGATCATGGACTTACTATGCAAATAGGTATACCTAGAGAGAGCCAAGAGAATGAAAACCGCGTAGCAGCAACACCGAAAACCGTTGAGCTGCTGATTAAACAGGGTTTTACTTTTCTTGTGGAAACAAACGCCGGAATAGCTGCCAGCTTTTCTGATCAAGCCTACCAAGATTCTGGTGCACAAATTGGCACTGATAAAGATTTAGTATGGCAATCGGATATTATTTTCAAAGTGAATGCGCCTACCGATACTGAAATCAGCTTAATGAAGGAAGGCGCTACTTTAGTCAGCTTCATCTGGCCAGCGCAAAACCCTGAATTACTCGAAAAATTAACCAGTAAAAAAATCAGTGTTATTGCAATGGATTCAGTACCACGGACTTCCCGAGCACAGGCCCTTGATGCACTTAGCTCAATGGCAAATATTGCAGGTTACCGGGCAGTTATTGAAGCCGCTAATCAGTTTGGTCGTTTCTTTACCGGGCAGATCACCGCTGCAGGTAAAGTGCCACCCGCTAAAATACTGATCATAGGTGCGGGTGTTGCAGGTCTTTCTGCATTAGGTACCGCCGGTAGTTTAGGCGCTATTGTGCGCGCATTTGACACTCGCCCTGAAGTAAAAGAGCAAGTCGAGAGTATGGGCGCCGAATTCTTAGTAGTTGAATACGAAGAAGAAAACGAAGTCAGCAGTTCGGGTTATGCCAAGACCATGAGCGAGGGTTATCAAAAAGCGCAAGCTGCAATGATGGCTGAACAAGCTAAAGACGTTGATATCATTATCACAACCGCACTTATTCCTGGTAAACCGGCACCGCTTCTTGTTACAAAAGAGATGATCGCGTCGATGAAAGCCGGCAGTGTGATAGTCGATTTAGCAGCGCAAGCAGGCGGTAACGCGGCCCTAACGGTTAAAGATGAAGTTTTCTTAACCGATAACGGTGTAAAAATCATCGGCTACACGGATCTTCCAAGCCGTTTACCGACGCAATCAAGCCAACTTTATTCAACCAACTTAGTTAACTTGATGAAGCTGCTTTGTAAAGACAAAGACGGCATTATCAATATTGATTTTGAAGATGAAGTTATTCGCGGCGCAACCGTTGTCAAAGAGGGTGAGATTTCCTGGCCGCCACCGGCAATCAACGTTAGTGCTACACCAGCGCCTAAAGCAGAAGCTGCAAAATCAG
>JBLIEH010000145.1:0-5535 GCA_047632875.1 Psychromonas sp.
TTGTTCAATATCCGCTTGTGCCAATGTATCGGCTTCACCAATACCCGACAGTTGCAGAATATGCGGAGAACCTATTGAGCCGGCACAGAGTAGGACTTCTTTATTACAACGCGTTTCGGTTAATTGACCTTTAGTTTCGTAACTAACCCCCACTGCTGTTTTCCCTTCAAGCAATACTTTGTGCACCAGTGCGTGAGTGACAACAGTCAGGTTAGCGCGCTTCATGGCGGGTCTTAAGTAGGCATTGGCAGTAGACCAACGCACACCATTTTTAACCGTCATGTGCATCGGGCCAAAACCCTCCTGCTGCTGTGCATTGTAATCTTTCGTTGCTAAATAACCGGCATCCACACCGGCATTTACAAAGGCCTGGTATAACGGGTTTGTCATGTTATTACCGTTATTCACTGCAAGCGGGCCAGTGTCTCCGCGATAATCATTACCGCCAAAGGACCAGGTCTCAGCTTTTTTAAAGTAGGGTAGACAATGCGCATAATCCCAATCTTTAGCGCCAGCTTGCTGCCACTCGTCAAAATCACGTGCATGGCCGCGTACATAGACCATGCCGTTAATAGAGGACGAACCTCCTAACACTTTACCGCGTGGACAATGCATGCGGCGATCATTCAAAAACGGCTCAGCTTGTGTTTCAAACTGCCAGGCATATTTTTTACTGTTCATCGGTATTGATAATGCGGTCGGCATTTGAATAAAAATACTCTTATCACTGCCGCCGGTTTCCAGCAGCAGGACTTTATTGTTTGGATCTTCTGACAAACGGTTTGCAAGTACACAACCCGCACTCCCAGCGCCTACAATGATGTAATCATATTGTGCTTTAGTCATATTCATTCCTTAAAACGGGCTGTCGAGTAGCTGCATGCCGATATATACAGCTTTGATCTGGGTATAGGCTTTGAGTGTTTCGCTGCCATTTTCGCGGCCGACACCGGACATTTTATAACCACCAACGGGCATTTCAGCGGGTGATGCACCAAAAGAATTAATCCAACAAATACCCGCCTCCATCTGATGTATCACCCGGTGAGCACGAGTAATATCCTGTGTAAACAAGCCTGCGGCTAATCCTAAGCGGGTACTGTTTGCGCGGCGAATAACTTCATCTTCATCGGTGAAAGGCAGTACCGACATAACAGGGCCGAATATTTCTTCTTTAGACAAGGTCATTTCGTCAGTGCAGTCAGTGAAAATAGTCGGCGCAACAAAGAAACCATGGGGCGCATTTTCAGGGTGTAATGCTTTACCCCCAGTGAGCAGAGTAGCGCCTTCGGCTTTACCAATCTCAATGTAGTCGAGCACTTTTTGTTGATGGGCCTTTGAAATCAGCGCACCAAAATTGGTCTCCGGATTCATCGGATCGCCACAGATAATATTTTGCTCTGTACGCTCAACCAGACGCTTAATAAAACGCGGATAAATATCTTTTTGAACAAACACGCGAGTGCCGTTTGTACAGACTTCGCCCTGAGTATAGAAATTACCCAACATGGCCGCAGATACCGCATTTTCCAGATCTGCATCATCAAAAATAATCAGCGGTGATTTACCGCCTAATTCCATAGTGACATCTTTGAGTGAGCCAGCAGCGGCTGCCATCACTTTTTTGCCGGTACCAACTTCACCGGTAAAAGAGATTTTGGCAATATCTTCATGACCCGTTAGCCAAGCACCAACACGACCATCGCCTTGAACCACGTTAAACACACCAGCAGGGACACCCGCCATGGTAAAAATCTCTGCTAAGCGCATTGCACCGCGCGGCGTTTCTTCCGATGGTTTAAAAATCATTACATTACCGCAGGCTAAGGCTGGGGCAGCTTTCCAACAAGCAATCTGCAGAGGATAGTTCCATGCGCCGATGCCTGCACAAATGCCCAATGGTTCGCGGCGAGTGTAATAAAAATCATCACCGACCTGCTGCTGATTACCTTCAATACTCGGGGCAATGCCGGCAAAAAATTCAATGGTATCTGTACCGGTCACAACATCAACGACGGATGCTTCCTGCCATGGTTTACCGGTATCAAGCACTTCACCCGCGGCAAGTTCGTCGTTATGTTCACGCAATAACGCCACTGCCTTGAGCATAATACGACTGCGCTCGATCGGGGTCATTTTTGACCAGATGGCAAAACCGGATTTGGCACTCTCGATTGCGGCTTGCTGGACAGCTTCATTGGCTGTTTCAACTAAGTAGCTAACCTGACCCGTCGCGGGGTTAATCACTTCAAAGGTTTCACCGGTGTTATTGGACAGGTATTGACCGTGGATATAATTTTGATAAACGACTAATGATGGCATTGATTTTCTCCGTATTGCACGATAAAAGCCTCAATAAAGGCTTTACATAATATTTGGGCTTGTTCGAAATCTTGTTCAGGGGTTGCACTCAGCGCACTGCGCAGCCAGAAACCGTCAATCATTGCTGCGGTTTGTTTGGCAGCATTAATTGCAACAGTCGCTGGCAAAAGCTGTTTAAAAGAAAAAAGCAGGTTGCTGTATAAGCGCTGGTTATTAATATGTTGAAGTCTTGCTAATCCCGGATCATGCATCGCTTGGGACCAGAAACTTAACCATGTTTTAGCCACTGCTTTGGATCGTTGTAACTCGGTAAAATTTGCCTCAACAATCATGGATAGTCTGGTAACAGGAGAGAGGATTTTTCCTGATGTCCTGACCAGTAATGCCTGCTTTAATTCATCGAGAAGATATTTAAGGGCTGCTTCTATTAACCCCTGTTTGCCGCCAAAGTAATGGCTGATAATCCCCGATGACATTCCCGCGATACCACTAATAGTATTAATGGTCGTGTGCTGTAGTCCATGGCGTTCGACTGACACTAACGTAGCATCGATAAGTTGCTGTTGCCGGAGGTGTTTCATCGGGGGTCTTGGCATAAATATCTTCCCTGTGTAGTTGAAAAATTATTGATTGAACGTTCAATTAACTCCCATCCTAATGATTAGTGCTCTAACTATCAAGTGTTAACTAAATGTTATTGCACTTGAGTAGCCGTTAACTTTATTGAAGGTGTCGTAACAAAAGAGCAATAAATCATGCCAAATACCTTGATTCATTGGGTTTAGCTGGTGTTGTTTAAAATAAAAACGATTAAATAGCTCCAATAAAAATGATTTAGGCTGAAACTATTTTTTAGAGTTACAGGTGAAATAAATCCGGAATAAGCGCTGTTACAAGCAAGTAACATTGATTTTATTGCGTGAAAAGGGGAGGAGAGACAGAAATTCTGACCTTGATTACGCTGGAAAAATATACAGATTAAAAAAAACTATAGATGCTGCCGGGAGTCCTATCCGCATAGATTGAGGCGCGGTTAATCCCAGAACGAGCCTAGCCGTTATTGACGTTTCTAAAGATAACAAAAAATAATTAGTGTTATTGTAATACAAATAAAACAAGCGTATTATAATCAAAGGCGAAACCATTAAAGTCTTCAGGGCCTGTTTATCTTTCGTGGTTAATTTATTGTTCGAAATAAAGCGTTTTAATCGCGGCGCTAGGTGCACAACTTAGTCATTGTTAGGTAATTAAACAGTACTGCTGGCTTTGGTATCCTGTTGATGGCATTAATTCCGAATGAGCCTTAGGGGCGCGCAATGTTTATTTTATGCGGGTCAATAGTACTTGTTTCAGGCATTCTGCTGATTCAAGCAGCTAGAAAACCACACCCAGTAATTCTCTCCGTCTAATTGTAATTTACACTGAGATTTCCAAACATGCGCCCGTTATAAATGGGAGCAGAATAAATAGAGGTTAATTATGAATCCGTTTTTTATCAATGATGATACACCCTGGGAAGAGTTAGGTGATGGCGTAAAAAGAAAGATCGTCGGTTACACTGATGAATTGATGCTAGTTGTGGTGCATTTTGCAAAAGGTGCAGTTGGCACTCCACACATGCATGATATTCATGACCAAATTGGTTATGTTGCTGAAGGTAGTTTTGAAGCTGAAATTGACGGCGTAAAAAAAATATTAGTGAAAGGCGATGCTTATATTGCGCCTAAACTAACTTTGCATGGTGCGCTTGCGTTAGAAGAGGGCAGTATGCTGGTAGATGTATTTTCGCCCAAACGAGCTGATTTTCTATAAGCAGTGATGGTAAATAACTGCAGCACAGTGTGTGCTTCGGGCGTTTAATTTAGTCCTTGAAGGTGTGTGCAATATATAGTGCCTCTAGAAGAGGTTAGTTTAATCGATTTCTAATACTATGATGAGCATTGATTTTGTGTTGTATTTCATTTTAAACTTAAAATTAATTGATATTCTGCAGCAAAGCATAACAAATTTATTTAATTAAGGTTATTTTCAGAGTGTAATATTCTATAGGTAAAATTATCATTTAATCAATAAGTTATAGTTTTATGGTGTGGGATTCAGGAAATGCAAAGTTGCGAAAACTATAAGACTCTCATCACATTTTTAGGGATTTGAGCTATTGTTAAAAATGGACTGTAAAAGTGTAACGGGTTTTATTTATTATGAGTAAAGGTAACTCGTTGAACAAACACTGAGATTGATGGCTATCTGGTCGTTAACGGTGTCCGAGCTAATAATAAACTGTTTTTATTAGGATTTTTATAGGTATCAATGGAGCATCAGCAGGGCAGGTAATCTGCTAAATATTTGCTTGCAACACCATGTAAAATAAAGACTTTTACGGATATTCCCATAGGGGAGTGTCCGGTGGGAACTGTCTATGCACTCAGTGCAGCAAATGTTAACTCAGCTATAGCCAAAATTGTTCGGTCTAAAATAGAAACTAGGTGCATGTTAGTTTACTAATTAATCGGAGAATTTATGAAATCTATATTAATAACACTGCTTAGTGTAAGCCTGTATTTTGTCTCTTCTCTCTCTTATGCAGAGAGTAATGATGAAAAAATAAAACGCGCGGAACTCGCAGCACAAACAGATCTGAGTACTAAAGCGACGGTTTTGGATGCAGATGGCTCTGTACTCAAAGAGGGGGGATCTGATTGGCATTGTGTCCCCGGAATCCCGCTTATCCCAGGAGATATTCATCCAATGTGTAACGACCCTGTCTGGTCAAAACTATTAAAAGCGGCTTCAACGGGTGCTGCTTTTGAAACGGACCGCATTGGCATCTCATATATGTTGCAGGGTGATGCGTTGGTCAGTAATAGCAATCCAGCCGCAACGGATCCTAATAATGGCGATCAGTGGATTCAAGAAGGCCCCCACATTATGATAGTTGTACCTAAGGAAATGTTGAAAGGTGTCTCTGATGATCCCTATAACGGTGGCCCTTATGTAATGTGGAAAGATACCCCCTATGCCCACATTATGGTGCCAATCAAAAACAAATAAAGCGAGTGTTTTACAGAGAGAGTAACCGCAAATGTTACTCTCTTTTTTTTGTAAGCTTCAATGCGCTTATATTAACGAGGCACAAATCCTTGTTGCTCTACACTGTTTCCAGGATAAAAGCCTGCACTGTTTCGATAGCATTAAGTATTTCATTGGCTATCC
>JBLIEH010000146.1:0-5531 GCA_047632875.1 Psychromonas sp.
TTTCACCGCACCGCACCGCGGCTTTTCGGTTTGTTTGGCTGCAGTCGCGGGCAAAAGCTGTTTAAAAGGAAAAAGTAGATTACTGCATAAACGTTGGTTATTGATATGTTGAAGTCATGCCAGTCCCGGATCATGTATCGCCTGGGCCCAGAAACTTAACCATGTTTTAGCCACTGCTTTGGATCGTTGTAACGCGGTAAAATTGGCTTCAACAATCATAGAAAGTCTGATGGCAGGATACAGGGTTTTGCCTGGTGTTCTGACCAGTAACGCCTGCTTTAATTCCTCGAGAAGATATTTAAGGGGGGCTTCTATTAATTCCTGTTTGGCGCCAAAGTAATGTCTGATGATCCCCGATGACATTCCCGCTAACCCACTAATAGTATTAATTGTGGTGTGCTGCAGCCCATGACGTTCGACTGACACTAATGTCACATCAATAAGTTGCTGTCGACGGAACTGTTTGATCAAAGGTCTTGGCATAAATAACTTCCCTGTGTCATTAAAAATTCATTGATTGAACGCTCAATTAATCGCTATCCTAATGATTCGTGCTCTAACTATCAAGTGTTAATTAAATGTTATTATAATTGAGTGGTCGTTAACTAAATGGGAGTTCTTACAACAAAATAGTAATGAAAAACCTAAATACCTTGACTCGTGGGGCTTGGATTGTACTTATTAAAATAAAAACAATTGAAGTGTTACAATAAAAATGATTTGGACTGTAACTATTTTAGAGGTGAAGGGTAAGGAAGTAATTCGGGAATAGGCTCTTTTTTAAGCAGGTGACCTTGATTGTGTTGGCTGAAAAAGGGAATGTAATTGGCATTGTGTACTCGTCATTCCGCCGTAACAGATCCTATAGAGTGATCAGCGGATTCAATAAAGAGGGGCGTATGCTGGCAGTCAAAAATAAAAGGCGGGTTTTATCAGCGTAAATATTACTCTTTTTTGGCAGATTCAACCTTGAAGTGCATAACCACTAAGCAGCCATAACTACCCTATGTTCAGGTATTAATTTGGCTGGCGTTTTATCATTTAGTTTCTACTTGGTCGATCATTTAGTTTCTACTTGGTCGATCATTAAGCTCTACTATTACACCTTGGACTTCTGATAGCGATACTTTCTTGAAGTCTGTTGATGTCTGCCAATATTGTCGTAATAAACCATTCGTATTTTCATTCAATCCTCGTTACCAGGAACAATAAGGATCTGCAAAATAAACACCACAGTCTAAAGCTGTTGTTATTTTAATGGCTTTACAAGCGCCTAATCGACGCTTGTCTGATGATATTTTAGCTTGTTTAATACGATAACCACGTTTACGAAAAGACTCTCTGCTAATGGTTGATTGGCTAACATTTAGTTTCTTGGCTATTTTATTTTGACTCAAACCTGTTTTATTTAATGCATAAATCTGGCATCGTTGTTCATAGGTCAGTTGTTTATATGTTTTCATTGCTGCTCTCTTGCCGGAGAAAAAGCGATTCGCATATAGTCAACTGACCGTTTTTCTTCCTATTCAAGTTATGCGCTTATTATTTGAATCTAAGAAATGAATTTAAAAAAGGTCTTAAAAAGACTGCAGATTTGGTTATCACTAGATAAGTAATTAGATAATATTATTAATATTGGGTTGAAAAAAGAGGGTGTTATATGGCTTGGAAAAAATTGGGTAAGTCTCCTGATTACCGTTTTACATTGGCGAATGAGCGAACTTTTTTGGCTTGGATACGTACCTCTCTTGCTTTTTTAGCGGCGGCTATTGGTATTGATCAGCTTGCCCCTAATTTGGCCCCCGAAACGTATCGAGAGGTTATTGCGCTGTTGTTGAGTCTGTTCTCCGCGAGCTTGGCTTATTTCGCTTACCATCGTTGGTCTAAAAATGAACAAGCAATGCGTGAAGATGCTGAATTATCCTACACTCGAATTTTGGGTGTTATCTGTATTATTATGATCACCATCTCTTTCTTAATTATTTATTTATTACTCTTTCTATGAATGTGAATATACGAGAAAGGGATATAGGCTTACAGCCGGAAAGGACAATATTATCATGGCTCCGAACTGTCTTTGTGGTATTAATTAATGCGCTACTTGTGGCCAGAGTAGGGTATAGCAATGAAAATGACTTTGTATTTTTTACCGGCATCGGACTGATTTTTTTAACTTTTTCTATTTATATTCTGTCTGTAACTCGAATGAAAAAATTTGTTTTTGATACCGAATTGACAACCTTAAATTCTATCTGGGTAAAGCGTTATATCGCTTTTATGGTGTGTTTCTCCGCACTACTTATTGCACTATCCAGTGCAACTAACCTCTATATCTCCATAATGTAGGATCTTAAATGATTAAGCATATTTTAGATATTACGAAAAAGGATGTTTATTCTACCTCTACTCGGTATAACCCTTTTCATATTCAGCATGTACTCTGCCTGAAAACTTAACAGATCTTTCGCTGCTGAATCGCTGAATGCGATATTAATTGAAACAGGGATTTTTATTATTGTTACTTTGCTAATCATATATTTGCACATTTTATATTCCTGTCAAAAACAACATATTTTCTAATATCTATCTGCATTATTAATTTTCTAAGCAATTTAAATGAGCTGTTCTTAAATTCTTTTAAGGTGATTCGATGATTGCAATGAGAGTATAACTGAACAGCATGCTGGATGATTGCTGGCGGGAACCGGGAACTGGTGACCTTTGTACTTATCTGCGGATGATTTCATCCGTAGTTTATTGCGAGAGGGCACGCCGCTTAGCTCCTGAGGGATCTAACCCCAATTCACTCAGTAACCATTTCTTGAACACTGTTGCAGACTTGGAGAGAGGTCTTCCTTCTGGATAAGCCAGATAATAGTTATCTTCCGTTTCAAGACATATATCAAAAGGTGCCAGTAGTTTGGAGCTGTCCGGTTGATCAGTAAAGAAGTCCGGGTAGCCCAGAAACACACCCAGTCCCGCTTCAGCCATCGAAATTCCTGCAGCCAGATTGTCAGTCTTGTGATAGAGAATATCGGCACTATCCGTTTCAACAGAGGCTTTCTGAAACCATTCTGGCCATCCCTGTCGGTTACCTAAAACTTCAATGAGAGGTAATGACAACAGGTCATCAGGATCACTCAACTGACTAGCAAGTCGGGGAGAACAGTAGGGTTTTAGCTCGGGAGTAAATAACGGCTGTAGCTGCATTCCATTCCAATCACCATTGCCATGCATGATGGTTATATCAGCAGGACTGCGATTAAACTCATTATTCCAGTTGGCGTGGACAAGCTGCAATTTTAGTCCAGGATACTGTGCGCAAAAACGACTTAATCTAGGTGATAGCCAGATCACCGAAAAGGCGATACTTACTTCAATCACCAGACGACCTTCACCCAAGGGGGAAAAGATCTCCGAGGTGTTACGTTGCAAATTGCTGATTGCACTCTGCACAACCGGCAAATACGCCATACCACTATTGGTTAAATATACCCTACGGTGTTCCCGAATAAACAACGGCTCACCTAGATGGTGTTCCAGTAGCCGTACCTGCTGACTCACCGCAGACTGCGTCAGATGCAACTCCCTCCCTGCCGCGCTAAAATTGAGTAATCTTGCGGCAGCTTCAAATGTTTTCAGCCAGTTTAGTGGTGGAAGATCAGTACGTTTTTCCATTATGTTTTCTTATCAATTGGGTCAAAATTCATTGTTTGAATAAGTAATTCTGCTAACATAACATGATGCATCTTTTTACTCCATGACTATGCAGGGCCCGCTTAAATGACAACACTTCAAACACAACCAACCTCAGATTTTTCAGCAGTAACCGATTTTTACATAGAATCAGTGGAGCAAAGTGACCGTGCAATTCAAGTGCGCTGGAGTGACGGTATCAATGCTACCTATCACTACATCTGGTTGCGTGATAACTGTCCCACCGCATTTCATCCCCAAACCGGAGAGCGTTGCTTTGATCTGCTCAGCGTCTCGCAAGATATCCATCCGTTATCGGTCTCTTTGGATACAGGGACGCTTATTATCGAGTGGTCTGAGCAGGGGCATGTGAGCTGCTTCAAGCAAAGCTGGTTGCGTGAATTCTGTTATTCTGGTGAATTGGCCAAAGATCATAGCAGTAGCTATCAAAGCTGGGGCTGCGAATTTATTGACCAGATTCCCATGGAAAGTCAGCAGGAAATCATGACCAGCGACAGGGCCTTGTATGAGTGGATGAGCGCGCTGAATACCAACGGGATAGCCATCATTAACGGTATGCCGGATGATACTGAAGCCGTTGTGCAGACGGCAAAACGGATCGACTATCTGCGCCAGACTAATTTCGGGGTTACTTTTGATGTAATATCAGAAAAAAATCCGATTAATTTGGCTTACACTTCTCTCTCATTGCCATTACATACAGATTTGCCAAATCAGGAACTGCCTCCGGGATATCAATTTTTACACTTCCTGAGCAATGAAAGTGTGGGTGGCGAATCTACTTTCGTGGATGGTTTAAAAGTACTGGAAGAGCTGCGTGAAGATCAGCCTGAGTATTTCCGTCTGCTTTCTGAGTATGCGATTCCATTCCGTTATCACGACCAGGATCACGATATCCGTGAGCACCACCGGGTAATTAATCTGAATAACTTTGGCAATATTGTTGAGATCAAATACAACGCTCATATCGCTGATATCTTTGATCTGCCTGGCGAGATTATGTACGACTACTACATCGCTTATCGTGAACTGATGGGCCGGCTAAAAGATGCTCGTTATAAAATCGAGCTGAAATTGACTGCGGGTGAAATGGTGGTATTTGATAACCGGCGGGTACTGCACGGCCGTAATGCATTTGATGAGAATGTTGGCAAACGTCATCTCAGAGGTTGCTATGTTGACCGCTCAGAATTTAAAAGTCGTTTAAGAGTATTGGGCAAGCAACTGGGTCAAAAAACTGATCCGGCTATCTGATCTCGATACCTTAGCCTGTAGACGAATCAGGAACCTTAACGGTTTAATTCCGTTAAGGTTTCCGTGATTAATACCAAACGCATTAACTTTATGATCACTTAATTAATGCGTTTGGTATGATCATTTTTGATAGGATGTTTTTACAAAACATTGCCCCGCCTGAAGGCGCGGTTCCAAATAATAAAGTGTGTACCGGCTCTCGGAACTGAGCCTTTAGGCTCGGCCTGTTGCTTTATCAGCCTGAAGACGGCTGTACTTAAAGGGACTACCACAGAGGGCACCGAGGCGCTGCGCGCTACACAGAGAAAACCCAGTGTCTTTGCGATGATCATTTTTGATAGGATGTTTTTACAAAACATTGCCCCGCCTGAAGGCGCGGTTCCAAATGATAAAGTGTGCACCGGCTCTCGGAACTGAGCCTTTAGGCTCGGCCTGTTGTTTTTCTGAAATAACGTGTTGATACCAAAAACATTAAATTTATGATCAATGCCTTCAAAGGAAAAATTGACACTCATAAAGCGATAGTGATGGTGATTGAGTAATAAATCTGATCACTTAAT
>JBLIEH010000147.1:0-5526 GCA_047632875.1 Psychromonas sp.
TCTAATATCACTATTGTTGTTAAGGCTCCCTGCTCACCATACTCAAGATAACAAGTTGATGCTTGCTAAAATGAATGCTATTACTTTTAAGACAATGAAATCTTGACTTCCAGACCACCCGTATCTTGATTGCTAAAGGTTAATTTACCGCCATGTTCCTGTATAATACTGTGGGTAATTGCCAGCCCCAAGCCAACACTCGAGTCCTGCGAGCCACGTGCTTTATCTAAACGAACAAAGGGCTTAATGATCTCTTCAAACTGACCTTTATCTATTCCCCTGCCAGTATCTCTTACATAAATTGTCAAGATTCCGCTGGTCAAAAAAGCTTCAATAGTGATATACAGGTTACCTTGAACATCTTTCCCGTGAGCAATACTGTTATTTACTAAATTTTCAATAACTCGGCGAAATGCGAGAGGCCATAAACGGAAAACCAATTTATTCTGACTTTTTAATTGAATATTTACGCCGCGGTCACGATAATCGTCACAAATAGTGGTTAATAAACTCACTATTTCCGTCTCCTGTTTCTCCTCTCTCTGCCAATTACTTTTTGAAAACGCTAACGTTGCTTTCAGCATAGCTTCCATCTGCGCAACCGTATCAAGCATTCGGGCCTGATCCTCGCCTGGCTCTATAAACTCAAGTCGCAACCGTAAACTGGTCAAAGGGGTTCTCAAGTCATGTGATATTGCAGACAACATTTTAGTGCGATCATGAATGAATTTAGAGAGGTTAGATTGCATTTGATTAAACGCAACAATAGTGGGTATCACTTCACTCGGTCCAATAATGGGGAGTGCTTTAAAATCTCGTTCGCTGCCGACTTTTTTGGCAGCAACGGCTAATTCGTCAATCGGCCTT
Source organism: Psychromonas sp. (assembly GCA_047632875.1). Classification (GTDB taxonomy): domain Bacteria; phylum Pseudomonadota; class Gammaproteobacteria; order Enterobacterales; family Psychromonadaceae; genus Psychromonas. Next base: position 868 of record JBLIEH010000147.1, read on the forward strand.
AATGCGCGCTTTACCGTCCAGGTCATACTGATCAGAATGAGAAGGGTGAAAACAAACACTAAAATAACCGCTTTTAGCGGCAGCTGTATAATCTCTTCATCAATGGCAGAATTAAAATTTAACCAATGTTGATTGGCTAATAAAATAGAGCCGGTTAATTGTAAGTTGTAGCTATTTTTCATTTTTGCATGCATCGGATTGTCACTGAGCATTGCATGCATTTTACCCATGTCCGCCATGCCAGTAGCTAGCCGTTCACTTTTAACAGAGACAATACGAATATCTTTTATATGACTCGGGGCAATCAAATCGTGCAGTTTCTTTGATAAAAGGGATCCTTTATTGTCGCTAACTATCGGCTTGCGATCCAGTGACAAATAAAATCCTAAGCCTTGACTTGCGCTGATAATATCTTCATGTAAATCAAAGGGAGTTTTGTTTAAAATAAAAATCAAAGAGCTAAGGCGCTCAAGTGTGCTGTCACTAGAAACATAATTGAGTACTTGTTCGCGTTCGTCAGAATAAATTTGTAGAGAAAGCGACAAAACTAAACTTAACCCAATTAACATAATCAGGCAGATCTGAGAGACTAAGCTTTTAGGTAATATTTTCCTAATCATGTGTGACCTCACAGGTAAGTTGATATCCCCCACCCCAAATGGTGATAATTATTTCAGGGTGTTTTGCATCTATCTCTAGTTTTTTACGTAAGCGGCTAATAAGGGTGTCAATTGATCGATCATAGACTCCTCCATCACGTCCTTTGCTTAAATCTAACAATTGATCACGGCTTAATACTCTCTGAGGGTGGGCAATAAACACCTGTAACAGATCAAATTCAGCACTGCTTAAGACCACCATTACACCTTCTTTGTCTGTTAACTCACGCTTATGAAGATCAATAGACCAGTGTGAAAAATAGTAGCGTTTAATGTCAGAGACAGGTGAATTTAACGTGTTTACACGGCGTAATACGGCTTTAATACGCGCTAATAACTCGCGAGGATTAAAAGGTTTAGCCAGATAATCATCCGCGCCCATCTCAAGACCTATAATTGTATCCATTTCATCACTCATTGCAGTGAGCATCACAATAGGGATATCAGATGACGCACGCAATCCTCGGCATAAACTTAAACCATCTTCACCAGGCAGCATTAAATCCAACACTATTAAGTCGATTTTTGAAAGGCTTAAACAACGTTTCATCTCTTTGCCATCTTTGGCAACAGTGACACGATAGTTATGTTGTACAAAAAAACGTTGTAATAATTCACGAATTTCATAGTGGTCATCGACAATTAATAGATGGGGCTGTTCCATACTGATTCCTTTATATTGATGATCAAATAAGAGGTTACATTATTTTTTTATATTAATTGTATCAAAGTATGTCAAAGCGGCTTTTCGCCACAAATTATTACAAACTTCCTGTTTTTAGACAAACTTCTGACACAACTCAGTGCTTAAATATACACATAGAACGAACACAAGTTAGTTATTAAAAGGAGAGCATTATGATCTATTCTTGGCACTTTATGCCTTTTTGGGGGCACATTCTTATGATGTTGTTTTGGGTTGGTTTATTTATGTTGATAATGAATTATCGACTAGTTGATAGCAACAAGGAAAGCAGTCTGGGCATTGCAAAAAACCGTTACGCTCAAGGTGAAATAGATGAAGAGCAGTTTAACAAAATAAAGAAAAATTTATAAAGAAACAACATAGATTACACTTATTTTAATTTATCAGGAGAAGATCATGAAAAATAAAACAATTAAAACAATGCTACTAGTGCTAACCGTTTCATTTGCCGGCACCTCTTATGTTGCGGCACATGCACAACATGCCTCAGAGAACGCGTCAATAAGCGCGGGTACGGGGAGTATGGGCACGGGGCACATGGGTACTGGGAATATGGGTACTGGGAATATGGGCACTGGGAATATGGGCACTGGGAATATGGGCACTGGGAATATGGGCACTGGGAATATGGGCACTGGGAATATGGGCACGGGGCATATGGGTATGGGGAATATGCCGATGGGGAATATGGCTATGGGCAATATGCCGATGAATTTTTCACAGCTAAACCTGACTGACCAGCAGAAACAAGAGATACAAGCTATCACGGCAGCTTCGATCAATGGAAATTACCAAAACATGGGGGATATGCAGGTGCATCATGCTGAGATGCAAGCATTACTAAACAATGATGTTTTTGATGAAAATCAAGCTAAAACCTTAATGGCAGATCATCATTCACAGATGGGTGAAAGAATGCTTACTGGGTTAAAAATGCAGCATCAAATCTTTCAACTATTAGATGATCAGCAAAAAGAACAAGCAATGAGCATGCAAAATAACAGGATGCATACGCAGTAACATAATCACTCATACTGCTTGTTATCACTCAGACCAAGAGAACAAGCTTCAAAATTGAAGCTTGTTCTCTTCTCGATTAACGGATTTTTAATTTTTATAATGGCAGAATAACGATAAAAATAATCCCTCACACCACCGCAAATCGTTTAAGTGTGACGTTAGTATTCAGAGCAGTCAGAAACAGACTTTAATTTTGATAAACCAACTCGCAACCCCCTCCTGCATTGCCCTTTTCTTTCAGTTAGTTATCCTCTAACACTTCAGCCTTGTAGGGGCACATAACCTTTAGCTCACTTGCGCCGCCATAAACTCACCCGTTAGACCGCAGACGTTCACGGCGTCAGTGAAGCGCCTTGTTCGATGATTTTTATTATTTCGTTTTCAACTTATTTTTTATTAATGAGTTGATGAAATACGCGGCCCCCATTACCACTGCTAGTACGATTATCCAGACCCACCAAGGGATAATATCAAAGTTGTTCCCCATGGCTACCATGATGATGGTAATTGGCAATATGCCAACGCCTGTCGTCCATAAAAAAGTCCACCAGGAGACGCTTGTCATTCCAGCAGCGTAATTTATAAGGTTAAATGAAATGATGGGAATAAAGCGAGCCAGTAAAAGCGACCAAACTCCTTGTTGATGAACCCAGTGATCTATTTTTTCCAGTTGAGAAGGACTCACTTTTTTCTCAACAAAAGGGCGTCCATAACGTTTTGTTAGCGAAAAGCTGGCAACTGCACCAAGCATTGCCCCAACCCAAGTTATAATGACACCCCAAATCTGTCCATAAACCATTCCATTGGCGAAGGTAAGCAATTCGGCAGGGAAAGGAACAAATGAATGCGCAATCATTAAAGCAATGGAACTCGCCGGGCCCCATGGACCAAGATCGCGGATAAAATTGCTGATGGTTGTTTTGTCGATGTTGATGGATGGGTCGATGAGTTCAATGAGTGGACATATATCCGTGAAAGATAAGCACAGTGTGGCGAGTCCAAGAGCAGCTAGCAACAGATAGAGTGGCCAGTTATTTTTTTTCATCCGTTTAATTGGCAAAGATTTTTTCCCCGTGGAGAATGATTTTTTTCGACTGTGAAGAGGTCATGATAAAATATTTTTTTTCATCTCATCCAATTGCTCTTTGGTTATTTCACCTGATGCATATCTGTTGTTCAAAATATCAACAGCAGTCTCTTTCTTAGAGCCCTTTCCAATCATGTGCCTGAAAAGGTAGACCATAAGAAAAACCAGCATTATATAAAATAATACCATCATAAAACCACCCCCAAACCAGTGTCCTTCCCAATTTCCATAGGGATGCATAAAAAACCTCTTTATTGTATTATTTGTCTTTCATGGTTGCATAAAAAGCAGCAATATCGGCCAGATCTTGATTATTTAATGCAGAAAGCTGAGTACGCATCATTTCAGCAAGATCTCCTTTACGATCACCATTTTGGTAGGCTTTCATGGCAGTCAATAAATACTGCTCATTTTGACCTCGTAAGTTGGGATAGCTTGGCATGGTAGCAATGCCGTCCATACCATGACAAAAACCGCAACTTGGCGTTTTAAGCGGACCTAAACTAGCATTGCCTTGATAAGATTCCCCTAGCACATTGAAAGTAGCTAAAGAGATAAGGCCAAAAAAAATGAACCTTTTTTTTATCACCATTGAATTTCTCATTTTATATTGATCAAAAACAATAACACCGGAATATTAATACGCAGCCCTGCAACACAAATCTCCTTCCTGATGACCTGCGCTGTGACGCTCTTTTAGTTAGTTATTAATGGAAATATTAACTACTTCACACGATCCACCCTGACTAATATTTTATCTGGTTAACTGCCCTATATGCTTGGATTATGGAGAAGCTAACCTGCTGCTTAAATGGATAGTTTTTGCTAAGGCTATAAAAAACCATGCTTTAATTTCGAACAGTGAGACATTTAAGTATAGGTGCGACAAGATAAAATTGTACCTAATTACATCTTTATTTTATTTATCGGCGCATCATCAGCTCAAATGACGGCTCTTAGTTCTTTAACCTATTCTCTTATTTTGTATCTTAATTCAATGAGATCAGTATAAAAAGTTAAAGGTGAACACTGTGATCACCTTTAACTTTATTTACATTTGTCGTCAATGAAAAAAGGGTTCTGTTATTTGCAGAGCAAATTCCATTCATCCCGAACATGCACTTTGGCGATAGATTGTCTTATCGCCAACCCAAGTCCGATGTTCTAATTCTTGTCATCTGTTCTAG
>JBLIEH010000148.1:0-5472 GCA_047632875.1 Psychromonas sp.
GGTTTTATGTTTGCTAACGCCAAACTCTCCAGCTCTTGGGTTTTGTTTTTCCCCCAGGTTCGGGCTAGTTCTTTCTTTTTGAAAGTTCGGGCTTCTCTGTGTATCATTGCGCCGTTCTTTTTAACAACCACGCTTGCTTTAAAACGAGCTTCACCGTTTGCTAGCGTGCGTGTTTGTATTGAAAATGATGCCATTCGTCCTACTCCAATGAGGCGTACTTAAGGCGTGCCGTACAACTAAATTGATGATCATTCAACGCAAAAACAGCATATACAAAAGTGAGCAATACCAATGACAAACCCAGATGCCACCTGCATTTACCCAACCAACCGTTTTTCCATCGCGCCGATGCTCGATTGGACCGACAGGCATTGCCGCTACTTTCATCGTGTCATGAGTAAAAACACTTTGCTCTATAGCGAGATGGTGACCACTGGCGCGATTTTATACGGCAAGGGTGATTACCTGCAAAAAGATGCGGCTGAACATCCTGTTTGTCTGCAGTTAGGCGGATCCGCACCGGTTGATTTAGCCAAAGCAGCACAGGCAGGCAAAGAGCGCGGCTTTGATGAGATTAATCTGAATGTTGGCTGTCCATCGGATCGCGTCCAAAACGGGCGCTTTGGTGCTTGCTTGATGTCCGAAGGTGAGTTGGTGGGTGATGCAATAAAAGCAATGAGCGATGCAACGGGTTTACCCGTTTCGGTGAAAACGCGGATTGGCATTGATGATTTAGATTCCTACGCTTTTTTATGTGACTTCGTTGGCCAAGTGGCGGAAAAAGGCTGTGAGACCTTTGTGATACATGCACGTAAAGCCTGGCTGAGTGGTTTAAGCCCGAAACAAAACCGTGACGTACCACCCCTTGATTATGAACGTGTATACCAACTAAAAAGAGATTTTCCGCAGTTAACTATTGCTATCAATGGTGGTATTAAAACGCTTGATGAATGTGAAACGCATCTACAATATATTGATGGGGTGATGTTAGGCAGAGAAGTTTACGCTAACCCCTATTTATTAAGTTCTGTTGATCAGCGTTTGTTTGCCGGTCAGGAAAAAATCTTAACCCGTTTTGAGGTGTTAGAGAAGATGTATCCCTATATTGAGCTGCAACTCAGCAATGGATCATATTTAAATCATGTTGCTCGTCATATGCTAGGATTATTCCAAGGTCTACCGGGTGCACGGGCTTGGCGTCGCTATATCAGCGAAAACGGTCATTTTCCGGGTGCGGGCATCGAAGTGATGGAAAAAGCGGCGTCATTTGTTGTTGAAAGTTAATCTTTAGCGGAGATAAATATGAGAAGAATGGTTTTAGTGGGTGCTTTGTTGGTTACTTGGCTCAGCCTTAGTGGCTGCAGCACCTCCTCGCCAGAAGCGAAATTACAACAGGCTGAAATGCAGAAACAAGCACAACGTATCACGTTAGTCAGTAGTGCTAGTCCTACGGATGTATTACCTGCCTTTACGAATTTTACGTGGAATAATGAATATAACCAGGTTTTATCCGCAGATGATAATAAAAGTGAACAACAATTTAAGGCCTATGTTCGCAGCGAAATAATTCGTTACTTAGCGACTAAAGGGTATGTTTATCAAGCCGATCCGGCGCAGGCTGAAGTTGTGCTGGGTTTTTTATTTGTGTTAGATGATGATAGCGCGAATGCCAGGATTCAACAAAATTTTGGTTTATTACCGCGATTGCGCGCCGCCAGAGTCAATTCCCCTCATTATAAACAGGGGACAGTGATGCTCAATGTGCTCAGCGCTGATTTGAAAAAGGTCTATTGGCGCTCTGCCATGCAGGGACTTACGGATTTGGATAAAATGCCAAATGATAAAACAGGCGAGAGAATGCAATCTGTTTTGGCCATTATGATGGGCAATTTTCCACCCGCAGGCCGCTAGTGCTTTTGTTTAGTATTAAAAGCCCTGATTTGGGATCTCGGGCTTTTAATAGTACAACCGAAATTCAATCAATTATCGCGTAATTTAGCAACAGCACTGTGCAGTGCAAAAGAATAACCTTGCGCGCCTAAACCACAAATAACGCCCTGGGCAATGTCCGATAAGTATGAGTGATGACGGAAACTTTCACGTGCATGTACGTTGGAAAGGTGGACTTCTATAAAAGGAATATTAACCCCTAATAATGCATCACGAAGGGCAACGCTGGTATGCGTAAATGCGGCCGGATTAATAATAATAAAATCGATTTTCTCAAACGAGTCGTGGATTTTTTCAATCAGTTCGTATTCACGGTTTGATTGTAAATGTGATAAAGCAACATTCTGCAGCGCAGCTTGATCCGTTAAATCTTGAATGATGCCATCAAGTGTTGTACTGCCGTAGACCTCGGGTTCACGTTGTCCTAATAAATTAAGGTTAGGCCCGTTTAAAACTAATATCTTTATTTGTGTCATAAAAAAGACTCCCAGAAACGATGTTCTGGAAGTCTATCTGCTCTGCTGGCCGCACGCCAGCATAAATGTCCGAAGGTGAGTGGACTAACTCGTTTCGAGATTCTCTTTAATAAGTTGATCAACAACACTTGGATCTGCCAGTGTTGAAGTATCACCTAAAGAATCACTTTCACCCGTTGCTATTTTACGTAAAATACGGCGCATAATTTTACCTGAGCGTGTTTTAGGTAAACCGACTGCCCAATGTAAAATATCCGGTGTTGCGATTGCGCCAATTTCCTTACGTACCCATTGTTTAACTTCAGCGTACAACTCAGGAGAAGGGTACTCGCCGTCATTTAAGGTAATATAAGCATAGATACCCTGACCCTTAATTTCGTGTGGTACGCCAACAACGGCGGCTTCCGCGATTTTAGGGTGAGAAACTAACGCACTTTCTATTTCAGCGGTGCCCATACGGTGACCTGAGACATTTAACACGTCATCAACACGTCCGGTGATCCAGTAATATCCATCACTGTCACGACGCGCACCATCGCCGGTAAAGTACATCCCCTTAAAAGTACTGAAATATGTTTGTTCGAAGCGGTCATGGTTGTTATAAAGCGTGCGCATTTGTCCCGGCCAACTATCGAGCATCACTAAATTACCCGCAGCTTCACCCTCCAAAACCTGCCCTTCACTATCAACAATGGCCGGTTGCACACCAAAGAATGGACGGGTTGCCGAGCCTGGTTTCAGGTCTGTTGCGCCAGGCAGCGGAGTAATTAATATGCCTCCGGTTTCAGTTTGCCACCAGGTATCAACGATAGGACAGCGCTTATCACCTATTTTACTGTAGTACCATTCCCATGCTTCAGGATTAATAGGCTCTCCAACCGAACCTAAAATACGTAATGAAGAACGGTGTGTCCCTTTAATCGCCTGGTCACCTTTTGCCATCAATGCCCGGATTGCCGTTGGTGCAGTGTAAAGGATTGAAACTTTATGTTTATCAACAACTTCGCTCATGCGTGCCGGTGTCGGGTAATTTGGGACGCCCTCAAACAATAGGGTTGTTGCGCCGTTCGCAAGCGGACCATAAACCAAATAACTGTGCCCGGTGATCCAGCCTACATCGGCAGTACACCAGTAAATATCACCTTCCTGGTAATCAAACACATATTTGAAGGTCATGGCTGCGTAAACCAGATAACCGCCTGTGGTGTGTAATACACCTTTAGGCGTCCCTGTGGAGCCCGAGGTATAGAGAATGAAAAGCGGATCTTCTGCATTCATCGCTTCTGGTTCACATTCACTGGTTTCATCATCACAGATTGCTTGCCAGTCACAATCTCGACCGACCACCCAATTGACCTCTCCACCGGTATTTTTAAAGACAATGACACTTTTTACGCAGTCTGTGCCGTCTTTAGTCAGTGCTTGATCCACATTTGCTTTAAGAGGCACCGTACGTCCGCCACGGCGACCTTCATCTGCGGTAATCACTATTTTGGCACTACTGTCGATAATACGTCCGGCAATCGCATCGGGCGAGAAACCACCAAAAACAATTGAATGAACCGCACCGATACGTGTACAGGCAAGCATGGCAACTGCGGCTTCCGGGGTCATTGGCATATACAAACAAACCACATCACCCTTTTTAACACCCTGGGATTTTAATGCATTGGAAAACTGACATACCCGTTGATGGAGCTGCTTAAAGGTAATGCTTTGCGATTGATCCGGCGAATCCCCTTCCCAAAGAATGGCAACCTGATCGCCTTTAGTGGCAAGGTGGCGATCGATGCAGTTAGCTGAAACGTTAAGTTGTCCGTCTTCAAACCATTTGATGCTGACATGGCCCGGATCGTAAGAGCTATTTTTGACTTTTGAGTAAGGTTTAATCCAATCTAAAATTTTACCTTTTTCACCCCAAAATGTGACCGGGTCGCTAATCGAAGCTTGATATTGTGTTAAATACTCTTCATTAGTCAGTAAACTGTTTTTTGCAAGGTTATCAGTTACGGGGTAAATGTGCTTCTCACTCATGTTTAACTCCAGTTTTTAAAATAAACCAATCACTTGCTAATGATAAAATGATTGCAATCGCTTAATAATTCGCCATAGAGTGTAAAGCAGAGGCTATAAATAAATTGTGAGGCATCTAAAATTTGTTGCATAAATGTTATTTAAGATAGGGATTAAAACTTATTATGCGATCTGTATCAATAGCAGCAAGCACGTTCATTTTTGTGCGGCCTCAGATTATGTTTTTTTTGTAATTATTTTACTTTTATGCTTTCTCTCCTAGAATGATCATGATAATGGTACATTTTTTTACTATTACTAAATGGATATATTCAGATTAGTTGACAATTTGGATTTGAAAATAGGCCAGGGATGCGCAATAAGGCAACATACTCAGCATGTTTTTTCCCTCTCTTAATTATTTTCAACTCATTGTAACTGATTGTAAAATTAAAGGTTAATGCCCATCCGGAAGAAGGTAATAGGCAATTCATCTGCTTTTAAACGTTATTAGGCGCTTAGAACATTCAATGAGTCCTCTTATCTCTGCTCCCCGGACCGGCTTATTTGATCTTGACCAGATATTGAATCTAGATATCTCTTAAATGACTTTTACGGAGTCTAGTAATGAACTCAATTAACCAGAATAAAGGGTTTGCGGTGTTAACCTCGGTGGTTTTGTTAAGTATCGCAAGCATTGCATTTACCGCTCAGATGGGATCCATACAGCTGATTGATAATAAAATAGTGGGCAATTATTACCGTAATAATGAGGCCTTTGTTAATGCTGAATCGGGGGTCAATTTTCTCCTCAGTAAAATTGATGATCCCATTATCGGGCCGGTGGTTTTTGCGAGTATGCCCTTTACTTACAGTTCAACGGATAACCATTATATAGTGCAACTTACTCGGCTTAACAGCAATACACTGGAAATAACCTCTTCGGGGAGATCAATGGACGACAGCGCGCAGCGCCGAATTTCCCTGCAAATTCACCCTAAAATGGGTTTTAATATTCCAAGTTCATCGGTTT
>JBLIEH010000149.1:0-5436 GCA_047632875.1 Psychromonas sp.
ATACTAAATTATCAGTGGGTGGCCGAGCTGAAGTGCGAGCTCTATTTTCCGATGCAGTTGATGGTTCAATGTTGGACGAAAGCCGCGCACGTATTAATTTTGAAGGCGAAACAAAAATTTCTGAAAGTCTAACGGGTTTTGCTTTTATGGAATATGAAATTAAACCTGGTAGTGAAGCGAAAAACCGCTACCTATTTGCAGGTATTGGTACACAAGCCGGTGATTTCTCTTACGGTCGTCAGGACACCTCAAGCGTACAAACCTCCGATATGACCGATATTGCATCGTATCATTCAGGTCAGCAGCAATACATTGATTCTGCATCGGATAAACAAAGTAATAACTTTGTATTCGCAAACAATTCTATCAAGGGTTTATCACTAAAAACCAACTATATAGCCAACGGTGATGAAGATAAGACTGACGCTAAGCCTGAAGACTCTTTCGGAATATCTGCTTTGTACTCAATGGACTTCGGTTTAGATTTAGGTGCTTCGTATTCAGACCAGGATCAAGAAAATCAAATGACTTTAGGAGCGGGATACACCTTCGAAGATTTATATCTGGCTGCCACCTATGCAATGGGCTCAGTGGCACAGAACGATGATTTCACTTCATTAGAAGTTGCTGCGCAATATAAATTCACCAAAGAGTTCCGTATGATCGCAATGTACGGCATGGCAGAAGAAGATGTAGCCGGTGATACAGAAGACTTCGTTGCACTTGAAGGACAATACCGCTTTAACAAAAACCTGCGTACTTACGCATCATATAAAGTAAATAACTTAAATGATGGTGAAGATGAACTGGTAGCGGGTCTGCGTTACAATTTCTAACTAGTTGTTAGATGCGGACTTTATAATTAAATCCGCGTAAAAAAGAAAACAGCTGCTAAGGAAAGGCGGCGAGCGATAAACAGGATTGTTTATTTTAGAGGGATCTTACCCAATGGATTTGGGAGCCAGTACTACTCAGGGCAGCTTCGGCTGCCCTTTCTTTTTGTGGAAACTAACCATTACCCGATCGGAAGAAAACGCCTGTAACCGTAAGAATTCCCGCTTAATATTTGTACAAAAAATAACCATAACCCTTTGACATTGATTGCTTTTTAAAAATAAAGAACTATATTTTGTAGGAGATTGACCATTAAAAAACGACGATATTGTGTCAATCAAACTGATAAAAAAACAATTTAAAATCAAATTACACACATAACACATTGTAATTAAAGAGATTGTAATAACCCTCTTGTCACATAAGCAATAAAGTTGTGGTTTTTATTATTAATTTTTCGAGATAAGGGCATATTATTAGTCCCGTAAGACCGAAGATAGTTTTACAGGAAGTAAAACTATTTTAAAAGGATGCAGGGATAATAATAGCAAGCTGGCTGTTATGGATAGATAGGGATTATTTATCTGGTCAGGAAGACACAGGGACACTCCTGGGATCAGGAGCTTATAAAACAGGATTGTTTTATATATCAGGATGATAAAAGGAACCACTACGGGATGTAGTCAGGGACACTTTAAGGATAAAAGTGATTAATAATATTTAGGATGAGTATTATTAAGTCAGGATGACAAACAGGGACACCTCCCAAGGAAAGGGAGACGACAGATAAACAGGATCGTTTATCTGATATGGATGTAAAATGGATGAAACCCAAAGGACTGGGGAAGTGGACGCCTAGGGTGGCAATAGTCAATAGGGATATACAGCAGGGAGCTTCGACTGTCATGGATAAGACAGAGTGACTAGACTTAGGGCAGCTTCGGCTGCCCTTTACTTTAGATCTATTTAATCTCTCAACTTATCTTGATTTACCCCCAAACTGCCACAAAAAACTTTCCTCTAACTTGACATACTGAAAGACAAATCCAGCATCAAGCAACTTTTTAGGCAAGACCCGCGTACTTGAAAGCAATAATTCCTTACCCATTTCAGCAAACAGCAACTTAACAAGCAGCTCAGGCAGGGGGAAAAGACAGGGACGATTTAACTGTTTTGCCAGCAGTTGGCTAAAGACCTTATTAGTCACAGGGTTTGGAGATACCAAATTTACAGGACCTTGAATACGCTCATTATCAATCACAAATAAAATAGCGCGGATCATATCGTTAATATCAATCCAGCTCATGATTTGCTCACCAGAGCCAATTTTCCCACCTAAACCCAGTTTGAAAGCCGGTAACATTTTCGCTAATGCCCCGCCCTTTTCACTGATAACGATCCCAGTGCGCAGATTCACTAATCTTGTACCGGCCTCTTTAATCGCCTGGCTACTTTCTTCCCAGTCTGATGCTAATTGACTGACAAAATCAACACCAGCAGCACTATTTTCATCCAGCTTTTCGTAACCTCGATCGCCGTAAAAACCAATTGCCGAAGCGCAGATAAAAAGTTTAGGAGGCGGCAGGACTTTTTTAAAATGATCAATAAGTAATTGGGTAGATAGAATGCGACTGTCTCTCAGTTTCTTTTTTTTATCCTTTGTCCATCGCCCGTTACCGATATTTTCACCCGCCAAATGAATAATCACATCGGGATTTTCAAAATCCTTAAGTGCAAGATAGTGCTGCTTAATATCCCAGAAGGGTTGCCCTGCCTGTTCGCTGCGCAATAACCTTCCAACCTGATAACCTTCAGACTTCAAAAGCTCACTCAAAACCGTTCCAACCAGACCAGATGAACCCGTTAGCAGCACTTTACCCTTATCCATAATGACTCCAATGACTTCGTTTATATCATCCCAATTTGCTTAAATCAGATCGAACAGAGTGGGTACCTAACTCAATTTTATATAATGTTGTACGTAAACAGACTGTCAATAGATCAGTAAGTTAATTGTAGACTTGGTTTTAGTGTAGGTGGTTTAGATTTGTAATGATAAAATAATACCCGGCTATTTTATGACAGGTAATTTCCCAATGCTTTTGATGATCGATAATTATGACTCTTTTACTTACAATCTAGTGCAATATTTTGGCCAATTAAAGCAAGAGGTTATAGTAAAAAGAAATGATCAAGTAAGTTTGCAGGAAATGACAGACTTAAATCCGGATCAGATAGTCATTTCGCCCGGCCCCTGTACACCCGATGCAGCCGGTATTTCATTAAAAACGATTGAACATTTCGCGGGTCAAATTCCTTTATTGGGGGTTTGTCTGGGGCATCAAAGTATCGGCCAGGTCTTTGGCGCAAAAGTCGTGCGCGCCAATAAAGTGATGCACGGTAAAAACTCCTTGATTGAGCATCATGGGCAAGGAATATTTAGGGGATTAAATAACCCCTTAAATATTACCCGCTACCATAGCCTGGTGCTTGACCCGGGCAGTCTGCCCAGTTGCCTGGAGGTAACAGCAACGGTGCTTAACAGTGATGAAATAATGGCTATCCGTCATAAAACATTAGCGCTTGAAGGGGTACAATTCCATCCCGAAAGCATTATGTCTGAACAGGGTTTAAAACTGCTCCGCAATTTTATTGACCAATCACTTGGTTTCAAAAAATAAGTGCGTATATTAGCACCCATTATTTTACACCCTCATTTGGTTTTTTATTTTAAAGGATTTTTTTATGTCAAACCCAACCCTCACTCGCTCACTTTTTGATCAAATTATGGTGCCCAATTATGCCCCTTTAACAATGATCCCTGTTCGTGGTGAAGGCTCTCGTGTTTGGGACCAAGAAAATCGTGAATATATAGACCTAACTGGCGGCATTGCAGTTAATGCCCTGGGCCATGCCCATCCAGAATTAGTGGCAACATTAACTGAGCAAGCTAAAAAACTATGGCATGTCAGTAATTATTATACCAATGAGCCCGCTTTACAATTAGCGCAGCAGATTATTGATAATACTTTTGCCGAAAAAGTATTTTTTGCCAATTCCGGGGCAGAAGCCAATGAAGCCGCGTTAAAATTAGCGCGTCGTTATGCCTTTGATAATTACAATAAAGAGAAAACTGAAATTATCGCCTTCCATCACGGCTTTCATGGGCGAACATTTTTTACTGTCAGTGCAGGAGGTACTGCACCTTACTCCGATGGTTTCGGACCCAAACCTGCTGATATAACGCACCTTGATTACAATGACTTGAACGCATTAGAAAATGCGATGTCTGATAAAACTTGCGCTGTTTTGCTTGAGCCTCTGCAGGGTGAAGGCGGTGTTGTACCAATCGATAAATGCTTTGCTCAAGGTGTCCGTAAACTCTGTGATAAATATAATGCATTAATGATTTTCGATGAAGTACAAACGGGTATGGGCCGCACCGGTTCATTATTTTCCTACATGGCACTAGGCGTCACCCCGGATGTGCTTACCTCGGCAAAATCCTTAGGGGCAGGTTTTCCTATTTCAGCGATGCTAACCTTAGATAAATTTGCCAGCAGCCTGACGGTAGGCACGCACGGCACGACCTTTGGCGGTAATCCGCTCGCTTGTGCCGTTGCCAGCAAGGCGTTTGAGATAATTAACAGCGATGAAATCTTAAACGGGGTAACAGAAAAAGAGCGTTTAATACGTCAGGCTGTGGAGAAAATCAACCAACAATATGATGTTTTTAAAGAGGTTCGTGGTGCGGGTTTGTTACTGGGAGCCGTTTTAAATGACCAATACAAGGGCCGCGCAAAAGACTTACTGCTGGCATGTGCAGATCAAGGTTTATTAGTACTGGCCGCAGGTGCAAGTGTGATCCGTTTCGCACCGGCACTCAATATCAGAGATCAAGAAATAGATCAGGCCATGGATAAATTTAAACAAGCAGTAAAAGTACTAATTAAATAATCGAATAACAAAAAATTATCGCTAACTCTCCTGTATAGTTAGTGAATAAAAAATATATTAAAGTGGGAGCTCAAAAATGAGACGCGGATTAGAAATAGAATTTTGTCGAGTAACAGAGGCAGCAGCCCTAGCCGGCTATAAATGGTTAGGCCGAGGTGATAAAAACACCGCGGACGGCGCAGCGGTAGAAGCAATGCGTTTAACTTTCAACCAAATTGAGATTGACGGTGAAATCGTTATCGGCGAAGGTGAAATTGATGAAGCGCCGATGCTTTATATTGGCGAGCACGTAGGTACCGGTGTTGGTGATACTGTTGATATCGCGGTCGATCCTATCGAAGGTACCCGGATGACGGCAATGGGCCAGTCTAATGCACTCGCAGTATTAGCGGTTGGCGAAAAAGGCAGTTTTTTACGCGCACCTGATATGTACATGGAAAAATTAATTGTTGGACCGAATGCAAAAGAGGCCATTGATTTAAATCTCTCTTTAGAGCAAAATTTAAAAGCAATTGCAGCTGCATTAGATAAACCCCTAGGTCAATTAACCGTTGCTACGCTCGCCAAACCACGTCATGACCGAATTATCAAAGAGATGCAGGGTTTAGGAGTGCGTGTTTTTGCCATTCCTGACGGTGATGTTGC
>JBLIEH010000150.1:0-5433 GCA_047632875.1 Psychromonas sp.
CTTTTTTGCCCTTCAGCAACAAACGCCCCTCATTCCAAATTTTTATCAGTTTCTGTCTTTTTGCAGCCGGTATTTTTTTTGAGAAGATAGGTAGTTCAACCAATTTATTTTCTAAACCGGGGCGCACTATCTTAAGGTCATCATTCAAATTGAGCCGATTTAAAACATGCTGCAGGACAAGTTCGTTATCCACGTATAAGTCGACTCTATTTTCTCTCATCATCTGGAAAACCCGATCCAACACATCATCATCACCTGCGATCACTTCAACAAAGCTCGAATTATTAGGATTATCAATATAATTCTGATAGTCGACACTCATAGTGCTGTAATCCCAGCCCGGCCCAGTTGCAATACGTTTACCTTGTATGGATTGAATACCATTATAACGCCACGGATCATTTCGCCTGACGACAAAGGCTGATGTGTATGCAAATGTTTCTTCGCTGGCATACACAAAGTCCTTTTCTGAATTATTTGAAAACAAGTATTCCGGCAACATATCGCAAAGCCCTTCTGCCACCATATCCAGTCCTCTTGCCAGGGGAACTTCATAGTATTTCAGTTGGTAACCTTTTGAGCTGTATATTTCGTCCAACATATCAATCACCACACCACGGTCAGAAGACGCTTCTGATGGAAATATTGTCATCGGCGCCCATTGGTCGTAGCAAACTTTTAATGTCGTAGCATGACTCATATTGGCCATGCCGGTTCCTGCCCAAAAGAGCATAATACACAATGAGCCATACAATTTTTTAATTTTTAACTTTTTATATCTGAACACGGTTACGGCCCTTATCTTTTGCCCCATAAAGCTTCAAATCGGCGCGTTTAAATAACTCGTCAACTGACTGGTCTTGTGGCTCTGATGACTCAACACCAAGGCTCACAGTGTAGCTGACTGTTTTACCATCAATCTCCAACCTTGAATGACCAATAGCCTTCCTTATTCCGTCGGCAAGCTGATAGGCATCATCCATCTCCGTATCAGGGAGAAATATTGCAAATTCTTCACCACCAACTCTTCCAATGAGATCAGACTTTCTCAATAAAGATTGAATTGTATGTGTGAAATGAATGAGTACTTGGTCACCGATGAAATGGCCATAAGTATCGTTGATATTTTTAAAGTGATCTAAATCCAGCAAAACAAAAGAGGCGGTCGATTTTTGGCGTTGGGAAAGAACGAGCAGATGTTGCGCGGTTTCAAAGAAGCTTCCCCGATTTAATGCACCAGTCAAAGAATCTATTGTTGCTAACATTTTGAGTTTTTCATTTAATATTTGTAATGCCTCTGTGCGTTTTTCGACGGCATCTTCTAACCAAATTCGCTTGCTTTGTTGATCCTCTAATAATCGTGTCCGATCTATTTGCATTGCAGACAACATATTATTCATATGGTGTTGAAGTTGACCGAGTTCGTTATTCTCAATGTTCGAAAGGTTAATTCTTTTACTTATGTTTTGGCTAAGTTGAACCTCATTTACTTGAGACATCAATTCTTTCAAAGGGATTGCCAAATAACGATTAAAGGCCCAAATAAACAACCAAAATAAAACAGATAACTTTATGCTTGCGGTAATAGCAATCAAAGTAAAACCAAACCAAACGCGATCTAAAACAACTTGCGATGACGAATAAAGAACAAGCGTCCCAAGAAATATTTTTTCCCCATTAAGCTCCCAATGTAAATCTGTTTTTGTATCGAAAATAGACAAGGGTTTTGAGGCTGGAGTGAAGGATCTTTTCGAAATCATATTTTGAGCATGCTTATCGAAAACATCAACACCCTCAATAATTGGCATTTTTACAAGTCCGTCGATCAGTGCATCCAGCTGAGTCTGGTTGTATTGCCATAAACTCGTAGAAATAGGGCCCAGGACTGTTTCTTCCAATTGCCTCAATTCATTCGCTATTGAATCCTGCGTTTTTAAATATTCAGTCAAGAACTGAATACTTGTGATCAGGCAAGTTACCATTAGATAGATGGAAAAAATAACACGCAGCATTTTTTGGGATAGATTGTTTGGACTAAAGTAACTTGCAAACATTAAAAACGCCCCTTCCCGATAGACTTTAAACTTGAGTTGATCTTAGATTACTCCCACGCTTAATGAAACAGATTGAATAAGTCTCTCAAACGATGGCTATAGTCAACGGCACAGGACTCGCCTTATCAATCAACTGACCTTTTCCGATGCCGAGTAGCAGCATAAGAAGCCCGATACTTTTAGGAACGGATGGATAAGCTGATTCCCTACAGCCACTGGAAAAGAAGATACCGGGTTTTATCACCAGACCCAGAGCGGAAGGAAAGCGGTCAAATAAGTTATTAAACAGAAGCTAACATTAATAATAAAACTGGAATTTTGACTGGGAAAGAACACTTGAAATGAAAAGTCCCTTTAACCAAACCTAAATTAAAAATCCAATTTTACCGTCACCACAACGACTTAAATAACAGCAAATGAAATCTCGATAGCATTAACACTTGATGGTTGAGGTTGTTCAAATTTACAGTTAACTAAATGATTAAACAACACTAAACCGAATGATTTAACAAAAATCGTTAATTACTTCACGAAAAACCTAACACGAAGCAACCTCAAAGAATAAAGAAAAACACCTAATAAGGCTGTAGAATTTCTTATTTTAGCCGTCTATATAGAACATTCACACCATCGCTTGCTTCACGCTTATTGTTTAATGAATAAGCACTAGCGCTTGTTACTTGAAATTAAAAAGTCAGCTTATCTGCTGACTTTTTTGTAGTTCAATAAACCACTTAAGCACTGAGGCAATGTTATTGCCCCAGTTTAAACTCTTTAGTGATTAAGCATAGCGAACTATGCTCTGTCTCTATTCTTCAATTTTCTTCTTACGGCGCATCGGTGCAAAACCAGCCTCTTTCGCTTCATGGAAGATTTTGTTGGGTGCAGCTTTGGGTTTGCGCGTTTTGCTGCTCTGTTTCTTTTCAGCTTTATGATTGACAGCCTTAGTTACTGGCGCCTTAACCACTTTTTCAACAACGCCTTTAAATTTAGGCTTAATGCCATCAACACGGTCAAAGGTTAACTGTTGTTGCACAAATTCTTCGACTTTTTTAAAGTTTACCCAGTCTTTAGGGCCAATGATTGAAATCGCATCGCCCTTCTCACCGGCGCGACCCGTCCGGCCTATGCGATGGATATACTCTTCCGTATGTTTAGGGATATCAAAATTAAAAACATGACTGACATTGAGTAAATCCAATCCGCGAGATGCGATATCTGTTGTCACTAACAACTGCGCTTTACCGCGGGAAAAACTGTCCATAATGGTATTACGGTTATTTTGCGCTAAATCGCCATGTAAGGCTAAAGTGTTATAACCTCTTTCAGTTAGTGCAGCACTCAAACGTTGCGCATCCAGACGCGTTGCGGTGAAGATGATGGCCTGTTTAATTTCTTCATTTTTGATAAAATGAAAGAGTAATTTTTCTTTTTGGTTTAAGTTATCTGCCAGGTAAAAACGCTGTGAGATTTCACTGTGCTGCTGATTTTCTTCACCAACGGCAATGCGTACCGGTGCTTTTAATAATTCACTTGCAAATTCATTCACTTCGGCATGGCCTAAGGTGGCTGAAAATAACAATGTTTGGCGTAAACGGTGGTTAGCTGCTGAGTTAACCGCCTTTAATTGCTCTGCAAAGCCTAAATCCAGCATGCGATCTGCTTCGTCTAAAATTAATAACTCTAAGCCTTGTAAATGTAATAACCCTTTTTTGAGATGATCCACTATTCGTCCCGGCGTTCCAACGACAAAATGCGGGTCTTTATCTAAGGCTTTAACTTGATCGTTAAAGTTTTCACCGCCTAATACTAAGGTCGATTTCAAGCTGGTATTTGAAACTAATAAACGCAATTGCGCATAAACCTGTTTGGCAAGCTCGCGTGTTGGCGTTAATATTAAAACGCGCGGATCACGTTTGGTTAATGCACGTGTTTTTAAAACGCGCTGCATAGCTGGTAGCAGATACGCTAATGTTTTACCCGACCCAGTTTTTGATGATGCCAGTAAATCTTTCCCTGCAACGGCAATGGGAACGGCTTCAGCTTGAATTTGTGTCGTTTCAGTGAATCCAAGATGGGATAATGAAATGATTAAACGGCGGTCAATGGGTAAATCATCGATCAGCAAAGTACTCTCCAAAAGGCAATATTATTAATAATCTGAGCAGTATAACGATTAAGCGCCAAAAGAAGAAAAAAAATTTACATTGTCCTGCAATTAATCCATTTTAATGTCAAAAAACACACACAAAAAAAAGCCAAACTAATTGGCTTTATATGACAAATTTGATCTATACCCATGATACTTCAAGATGCAAAGTCAGCAAGGAAAATTGTGCTGAGATGCTAGGCATAAAATTGAAGTATAGTTATTCTACATAGAGATTTTATAACAACGCAGATTGGCACAATTTACCTTGCCCTACGGGGCGCAAGGTCGAAAACCAGCGCTGCGTTGCACCAATCGAAAAGGGAATAACCATTACCTCATGTTGCGTCTTACTCTGGTCTCCGACCTTGCGCCTGACAAAGCATTTTGAAGTAACATGGGTATAACCACAGCTGCTTAAATTGCGCTTAGACCCATTTCAAAAATAAGTTTTTCTGCTGTGCAGTCAAAATTCAGCGTCACTTCTAAGCTAACCCCATCATCAAGGTTTGTTTCCTGCTCCGTAACAACCACACTTTCGAAACGTGTTTTTGCCGCATCAATATATTTTTTTGCCAGTACTTTCACCGCATCACTGTCTTTTCCGGTAAAGGGTAACACTAAGACCGTATCGTCGTCGCTAATCACGCTGCCTAATTCAACAAATGAACCACATGCTTCGCATACGTCATCGACGTTTTTATCTTGAGACATAACAACCTCTTATCCAATGTTTTTTGTGGGGTTATTATAACGTGATTTTAAGATAATCCCAACAAATTTGAAAGGAAAATGTCCCCTACTGCTCAGGCAAAAAAAAAGGCGATATCAAAATATCGCCTTTTAGTTAATTAAGTCTATAGATTACGCTAGCGGGTATTTATTTAAATGCCAAACCTTTGCTACATAGTCTTCGATGGATCTGTCCGAGTTAAATTTACCCATTGCGGCAGAGTTTCGAATCGCTTTCTCAGCCCATAGGGATTTATTTCGGTATGTTGCATCAATTGCTTCGTGCGCTTTACAGTAAGACGCATAATCCGCTAAACAAAGGTACTCATCACCATATTCAAGCAAGCTGCGTTTGATATCTGATAACGCGCCCGGTTGTCCTGGTGTAAAGAAATCCGAATCTAACCAATCCAGTACAGATTTCAGCTCTGGGTTAGCGTAATAATAATCGTAAGGATTATAACCCGCTGCTTTCAGCTCTTTAACTTCAGCAACACT